>NZ_JBDNAI010000092.1:0-30719 GCF_039768515.1 Wenyingzhuangia sp. | reverse complement strand
TCTCCTTTTTCTATCAAACCAGCACTAGCTTTTTCTGCTTGCTTTTGTGTGTAGGCAATTAAAATTGGAGCCAACTCTTTTTGATCTATTAAAATTTTAGCAGAATCAGATGCTTCTTTGATCGCTTGATTGAATACGGCTAAATTTAAATCTTTAAAATCTTTGTCTATTTTAAAATTGAAGTTGATGTATGCTCCTAAAGCATAACTAACTGAATCTAATTCTGTTGATAATGTTGTCTTTCTTGCTGTTTGTTGATTACAAGAAACCATTCCTGCAACCACTAATCCTAAAGCTAATCCTTTGATGATGTTCATTTTCTTAATTATTTAATTTTTAAAAGTTTGATTTCTACTACAATTGGAGTATTGGGGCCTATACCACCGCGGTCTCCAACAACACCGTATGCTACAAATGAACTAAAAATAAATTTAAATTCCTCATTTTCTCGCATTAATTTGAGTCCCTGCTCCACTCCTTTTATTTCTCTAGATTTGTCAATCTTTATGGTCTCTTGTATGCTATTGTAAATCAATTCATTTCTGAGATTATAGATGGTTTTGACATACGTCACCAACGCGCCCGACTTTGGATTTTTAGTAGAATCCACATCTTTCTTCAATATGGTATAGGCAAAACCTTTTGGTGAGATGGTATAGCTTGATAACGAATCTTGTTCAATATAATGTTTGATACTCTTTTCTTCTCTAGCTTGATTTATCTTGTTCAACGCAATAGAATAATGATGCGCAGACAAATTGTTATTTCTGTGGATAGGTCTTCTTGGCTTCGTTTGGTTACACGAGACCAAAAGAACAATAAAAGCAAACAGAAAACTATATTTCATAAGAATGTAAAAGGGCTTTTTTATATTGGGGAACAACAGCAATAAACTTAGCTACCGTTTCTTGTAGTGTTTCTATAGACCTACCCCCTGCTGCGTTGTCATGTCCTCCCCCATCAAAATGATGTCTTGCAAATTGATTGACAGAAAAACTTCCTTTAGATCTAAAAGACATTTTGACGATGGCTTGGTCTTTATCTTCAATAAAAATAGCAGCAAATACAATTCCTTTCAATGATAATGCATAATTGACTATTCCTTCAGTATCCCCCTTACTATAGTTGTACTGCTTTAATTCTTCGTGGGTCAAAGTGATATAAGCAGTTTTTGTCGCTTCTAAAACCATCAAATTGGTTAGTGCTTTCCCTAACAATTGTAGCCTGCTATATGAATTATTTCCAAAAACTTGGTTGTGAACATCTGCATTTTTTACGCCTTTGCCTATCAAATCCGCAACAATGTTATGAGTAATACTTGTCGTAGATGGAAAACGAAAAGAACCCGTATCGGTCATGATTCCTGTGTACAAACTCGTTGCCATTTCTTGATCAATCATATCTACTTGTCCCAGCGATTCAATATAGTGATAAACCATTTGACAAGTTGAACAGATAGAAGTATCAGAATACGTCACCATTGCAATATCATCAGGCTGTTGATGATGATCAATCATGATAAAATCACCTTCAAATGCTGCTAAGCCTTTTTCCATATCATCTCCTACCCTGTGCAGCGCATTAAAGTCCAATAAAAAAATAACATCCGCCTCGTTGATGACTTTTTTAGATTGAATGTTTTGCAAATCATATCTATAAACCTCTTCTGCACCAGGCATCCAGGCAATAAAATCTGGGATACCATTAGGGAGAACTACTTGAACTTGATGTCCTAGCTTTTTATAAAACATAGCCAAGGCGGTCGTAGACCCTACAGCATCTCCATCTGGGTTTTTGTGTGCCACAAAAACGATCTTCTTAGGCAATTCAAAATATGCCTTTATAACCTTTATATCCGTTGTATTCATATTTTGCTAAAATACAATTTAAAATGAAGATGCAAAGGCCATACATCCTTGAGATGTTCATAAAATACTATCTTCATAAAAGATGAGATCACCCTCACTTCTGTTTTTCTCATCTATTGAAGCTTTAGTAAAGTTTGCCACTATTATATCATCAAAAAAGACAAACTATTGTTAAAGAATAAAGTATCTTTGTTGCGAAAATACTAATGAAATTTTAAAATGGACAACAACAGAACTTTTACAATGATTAAGCCTGATGCATTCTCTGAAGGGAATACCGGTGCTATTCTTCAAAAAATAACAAATTCTGGATTTAAAATTGTTGCTCTAAAGTTAACGCAATTGACTCCTGAAAAAGCAAAGGCATTTTATGCGGTTCACAAGGACAAGCCATTTTTTGAAAATCTAATCAACTTTATGGTTAGCGGACCTATTGTTGCCGCAATCTTAGAAAAGAAGAATGCCGTTGAAGATTTTAGAACTTTGATTGGAGCAACCAATCCTGAGGACGCAGCAGAAGGGACCATTAGAAATTTATTTGCAAGTTCAATGTCAAAAAACGCAATTCATGGTTCTGATAGCGACGAAAATGCAGCGATTGAAGGTGCCTTTCATTTTAATGAAAATGAAATTCTAAACCATTAGGGCCACAAGACGCCTACTGAAATTCTATTTTCATCTGCTGGTTTAAGTCTTAATGGTACTTATACCAGTTATCGTACCCACCCTTTTTTTTATTGATTCTTGGCTGTGATATGAAATCATCAATGCGGTCAACCACAAAATCTTTTGTTTATTGAAATGATAGTGATTGTAGTTTCAATCTAATACACATTAAACAATAATCCACCACAAACTTTGATCTCACTATGTCTTGGTCTGAAGATCAAGGTTCAGAAATGTTTGACAGAAAAAGAAAAAATGATTTTTTATTTTTTGAAAAATATTGGAAATATTCCACCAAAAAATCAACAAAAATAGTAGATTAGTATCATGAAAAAATATTCAGACTTCTTTGCACAACACAAATGGATTCTTCATGCATAAAAATCATTTTTTGACATTTGCTTTGTTGTGGGGTTTACTGCTACCCATCTGTTCATGGTCACAAGAAAAAATAGATTTGGATCAAGAACTCGAGAAGTTTAAAAATTTCTTCACAGTTTTTCCAAATAAAAAAGCTGTTGAAAAAGATAGCACCTTGTATCCTTCAAAACTGATTATGGCACCCATTATTGGGTATGCCCCTGAGACTGATTTTAGCTTGGGTATTGGTGCAAAATATTTATTTAAATGCAAGGGTTCCGGAGCAGAAACCAGAACTTCCAACATGCCTATTACCGTTCAATATACCCTTAACCACCAATTTATTCTTTATTCTGGGTTTGAAATATTTACCAACCAAGAGAAATGGGTCATCACAGGGAATTTTGCTTTCAAGAATTTCCCCAGACTTTTTTATGGATTTGGAAGAAATACGCTTGAGGAAGATGTTGAACAACTATCATTTCATCAATTCAGATTTGAGCCTATCATTTTAAAACAAATGTTTTTGAAGTCCCTTTTTATTGGAGGAGGGATTAGACTCAATCATATTTTTGATGTTGACATTAAAAAAGGTGGAATTTTGGATAAGATCAAACCCCTTGGTTACTTGGGTTCCAACTCAAACGGTATCCAAGCTGCTATCATGTATGACGGACGCGACAATATCTTGAACGCATCCTCAGGATTATACGCAATGCTTACCCATGGTTTCTATGGAAAAGTATTGGGTGGAACACAGAAGTTTCAATTGAGCCGTTTTGATGTTCGTTATTTTTTTAAGCCTTTTAAAAAACTTGATGATGTCATTGGCTTTCAAATGATGGGGAGGTTTAGCCATCAAAACACTCCTTTTTCAGAATTATCACTTTTTGGAGGAGAGGAAATACTAAGAGGGTATATTGAGGGTCGTTATATGGATAGACATATCATGGCAACACAAATGGAATACAGAAAAAACATCTATGGCCGAATAGGTATGGTTGCTTTTGGCGGTGTTGGAGATACCACAAATAAACTAAATCAATTCAAATTAAACCACCTTAGACCTACGGTAGGTTTAGGTTTGAGATTCTTACTGGATAAAGAAGAAAAACTAAATGCTAGATTAGATTGGGGATTTGGTGAAAAGACTGACAATCTCTACCTAAATATTGCAGAGTCTTTCTAGAAAACTCTGCCTACACCCAACTCTTTGGATGCATCAAAACATCCACTAGCTTCTGCTCCCAGCTGCCTGCCTCAGGTTCATGACAATAATGCCACTGTACATGAGGAGGGAGACTCATCAAAATAGATTCAATCCTTCCATTGGTTTTCAAACCAAATAAAGTACCTCTATCGTGGACCAAATTAAACTCTACATAACGCCCCCTACGAACTTCCTGCCAGTTTCGTTGTTCTACTGTGAAAGATAATGCTTTACGTTTTTCTACGATAGGAGCATAACTCTCTAAAAAACTATTCCCTATTTCAGAAACAAAATCATACCACTCCTCTAAGGTTCGTTCTTCAGTGGGTTTTAAATAATCGAAGAATAGACCTCCAATCCCACGCGCTTCTCCCCGATGAGCATTCCAAAAATACTCATCACATTTCTTCTTGTATTTTGGATAAAATTCAGCACCGTGTTTGTCACATGCTTTTTTACATATCGAATGAAAGTGAACAGCATCCTCATCAAAGAGGTAATAAGGAGTTAAATCTTGTCCCCCACCAAACCATTGCGTAACGATTTCACCCGCAGCATCGTACATTTCAAAATAACGCCAATTGGCATGAACAGTGGGCACCATTGGGTTTTTAGGGTGAATCACCAAACTCAAACCACAAGCATAAAAATCACCTGTTTCTACTCCAAATTGTTTACGCAAGGCAAGTGGTAATTCTCCATGAACGGATGAAATATTCACCCCTCCTTTTTCAAAAACTTCTCCCTCTGAAATGACACGGGTTCTACCCCCACCACCTTCTGGTCTATTCCATAAATCTTCTACAAATTTTGCTTCCCCATCTAGCGTTTCTAAACTAGCACAAATCGTATCCTGTAAACTTTGTAAATATTTGTAAAATTGCTCTTTCATTCGCTTTGCTTTTGACAATGAAATATTAACGATTAACAACCCCCGGTAAAGGAAAAATATAATCTAAACCCTATACTCTTTCACTGCATCTATAAATGCTTTAGCATGGTCCAGACCAATATTGGGTAAAATCCCATGACCTAAATTGACAATGTATTTGTCTTTACCAAAAGCATCAATCATTGTTTTTACTTGTTTCTTAATTTCTGCTGGCGGTGAAAACAGGCGAGTCGGATCAAAATTACCTTGCAAGGTTATGTTTCCTCCTGTTAATTTTCTTGCCCATTCTGGTGTAATGGTCCAATCTACACCAAGGGCAGAAGCATTAGATTTTGACATGTCTTCTAAGGCAAACCAACATCCTTTACCAAAGGCGATTACAGGTGCGTGTTCTTTTAGTGCTTCAATAATTTGATTGATATACTGCCAAGAAAATTCTTGATAATCCTTTGGAGATAACATCCCTCCCCATGAGTCAAATACTTGAACCGCATTGACACCTGATGCAACTTTCTTCTTAAGATAAACTATGGTCGTATCTGTAATTTTTTGTAACAAAAGATGAGCCGCTAAAGGTTGAGTAAAACAAAACTCTTTGGCTTTATCAAAATTCTTTGATCCTTGACCTTGTATGCAATAACATAAAATGGTCCATGGAGAACCCGCAAAACCTATCAATGGAATTTCATCATTTAACATTTCTTTGGTTAGCTTGATTGCATCCATAACATAACCTAAGGTTTCATCAATATCCGGAACGATGACTTTCTCAACATCTTGTAAGGTACGAATTGGATTAGGAAGCCAGGGTCCGATTCCATTTTTCATTTCTACTTCAATATTCATTGCCTGAGGAATAACCAAGATATCAGAAAATAAAATGGCAGCATCCATGCCATATCTTCGAATTGGCTGAACGGTGATCTCTGCTGCTAGTTCTGGAGTTTGACAACGAGTAAAGAAATCATACTTCTTTTTTATTTCTTGAAACTCAGGTAAATATCTCCCTGCTTGCCTCATCATCCAAACAGGAGGTCTTTCTACAATTTCGCCGTTTAAGGCTCTTAGGTATAGATTATTTTTTAACATATTATTGATTGGCTTCGGCGTTTGGCTTTTAGCTTTTTTTATTTGTTTAAATGAATCTTTTTTTTGATTGTATGCTTACTTATTTTCTCTAAATAGACAATAGCTATGAACTCATCGCTGAAAAAGCATTCTCTATCGCAATTTCTAATTTCTTCAATTCTTTTATGGTTATTGTAGACGATAAAAACCATGCTTCAAATTGTGAAGGCGGAAGAAAAACACCATTTTCAATCATCGCCCAAAAAAACTTTGCAAACATATCCGTGTCCGAAGTTTGTGCGTCTGTAAAATTCTCGATTTTCTTATCAGTAAAAAAAGCATTGATCATCGATCCAAATCTATTGACAACTAAATCAATACCATGTTTTTTAGCCGAGGTTAGTAACATCTCTTCTAATTTCTGGGCAACGGTATTGAACTTATCATATGGGTTTTGTTTTTTCAACTCCGTTAACGTCGAAATTCCCGCAGCCATGGCTATTGGATTTCCCGATAAAGTACCTGCTTGGTACATTCCTCCTAACGGCGCTACATTTTCCATGATTTCATTACGAGCACCATAGGCTCCTACTGGAAAACCTCCACCTATCACTTTTCCAAGACAAGTGATATCAGCTTCAATACCAAGTAACTCTTGGGTTCCTCCAAAATGAGAACGGAAACCAGTCATGACCTCATCGCAAATCAATAATGCATTTTTTTCTTTGGTCAAAGCACGTAGTCCCCTTATGAATTCATCACTTGGCTGTATAACACCCATATTTCCTGTTACTGGTTCTAAGATGACAGCAGCAACATCGTTATGTTTGTCAAAATGTTCTTTTACGCTCTCTAAATTGTTGTACTCCGAAATCAATGTATTTTCTACTGCTTGATTTGGCACCCCTTTGGATCCAGGCAAACTCAAGGTTGCCAAGCCTGAACCCGCCGCAACCAACATGGCATCCATATGACCGTGATAACAACCTGAAAACTTAATTATTTTATCTTTTCCCGTGTGGGCTCTAGCCAAGCGAATAGCACTCAAAACTGCTTCAGTACCTGAATTTACAAAACGGACTTTGTCCATCCCCGGGAAGGCATCACAAACAATTTTAGCCAATTTGATCTCCGCATTGGTAGAAGCTCCAAAAGAGGTTCCTTTTTTAATGGCTTTGGTTACAGCTTTCTCAACTTTTTTGTTTCTATGACCTAAAACCATAGGTCCGTAAGACAATACCAAATCTATGTATTTGTTACCATCTACATCTTTAATATAAGCCCCTTTGGCTTTGTCTATAAACAAAGGATTACCACCGACTGAAGCGAAAGCTCTAACAGGAGAGTTCACAGCTCCCACTAAATTTTCACATCCTCTTATATATGATTTTTCTGAATTATTAAAGTTCATTTTCATTTGGTTATATTAAGTATCTGGTCACGAGTATCAGGTACAAATTTTATTTATTATTTCTCATTAATACTTTGGCAACTTCTTTCGCAAAATAGGTAATAATGATATCAGCACCTGCCCTTTTCATAGACAATAAAGATTCCATCATAACGCGCTCTCCGTCTATCCAACCTTTTTCAGCTGCTGCCTTGACCATAGCATACTCGCCACTTACGTTATAACAAGCTATGGGTCTATCATAATTTTCTTTCAAGTCTCTGACGATATCTAAATAAGATAAAGCCGGTTTAACCATTAATATATCCGCTCCTTCTTCATCATCAAAAGAGGCTTCTCTATGTCCTTCTAGTCTGTTAGAAGGATCCATTTGGTACGTTCTTCTATGTCCAAATGTTGGTGCAGAATCTGCAGCGTCTCTAAAAGGACCGTAAAAGGCTGAGGCATATTTTACCGAATACCCCATGATTGGTAAACTAGGAAATCCGCTGTTGTCTAACGCGTCTCTCATGGTAGCAATGGTTCCGTCCATCATTCCAGAAGGTGCAACCATATCTACACCTGCTTTCGCATGAGAGATGGTCTGCTTTGCTAAATTGATCAAAGTAGCATCGTTATCTACATCATGATTATCAATCACACCACAATGTCCATGACTTGTATATTCGCAAAAACAAACATCAGTAATGACATATAGACTTGGGTGTTTTTTTTTGATCAAACGTACTGCTTGTTGGACAATTCCATTATCATTCCAAGTTTCTGTACCCTGATCATCTTTTTCTGAGGGGATTCCAAACAACAAAACTGCAGGAATATTTAGAGAGACAATCTCCTCTAATTCCTTTGCTATTCTATCTAATGAAAAACGAAAAACACCTGGCATAGAAACAATTTCTTTCTCTATACCCTCTCCTTCTTCAATAAAAAGAGGATAAATTAAATCATCAATAGTCAGATTGTTCTCTTTGACTAACCTTCTAATTCCCTCAGATTTTCTTAAACGTCTGGTCCTATTCATTTTTAATAGCTTTAATAATTTTTGATGCAAATCACCCCTAGTGAATGCTTATTTCTTTTAATTTATCAATCACAGACTCAACGGTTGTTTCCTCTGCTACAAATACTTCTTCAAAACTATTGATGGCTTCAGTTGCAGTGGTATACCCAATACAAATAGCTTTGACATTACAACTATTAAGACCATTTACATAGCTCATGACACCACTAGGACTAAAGAACATAACCATATCAAAAGACATCTCGAAACAATGATTTGATAATTCTGTTTGGTAGACCACGTTTTCCGTAACCATTATACCGTGCTCTGCCATAGCAAGAGGCAAATCCTGATGACGTAAATTTCCACAGTAAAAATGGAGGTCTTCTATTTCTTTTTCTACCAAAATAGCTGCCAGAGCTGAGGCATTCTTTGCAACATGACAAACCTTTACTCCATAACTTGCTAATAATGATTTGGTTTTTGCCCCAACGCAGTAAACATTATCAAAGTTATCCTTTTTGTTTTTATTCCTTTCAAATACTGATTTTACTGCATTTGCGCTGGTAAATATAGCATGAGATATCTTTTCATTAACTATAAAATTTTCTCCATATGATATAGAAATCATCTCTTTTTGTTGAACGTCATATCCTTTCAACATGCTTTTTTGAATTGGAGTTAATTTTTTAGTGGCTAAAATTCTCATGACTTTGGCGTTACCAATAAATTCCGTTTTATTTTTTAATTACTTTTTTAATTTCTTCCATTAAAACATCACCTCCATTGTTTAAAATTTCTTGAGCACATTGCTGCCCTAATTTTTCAGCATCTTTCAAATCGATGATTTTAAAAACAACCTTTTGATCTTGACCATCTAAGGCACTTAAAATTCCTTTAAAAACTATTTTGTCCTCTATAATTTCTGCATTCCCTCCAATAGGTGCAGTACAGCCTCCTTCTAGTGTACTCATAAAATCACGTTCAATACGCACACACAATGCTGTTTCTTTATGATGGATTTTTGCACAAGCTTTTAGAATCTCAGATTGTTGATCTTGATAGCTCTTACTTTCCAACGCAGTAATCATGATGGCTCCTTGGGCTGGAGCTGGAATCATCCAGTCTAACACTTTATGTTTTTTAGGCAGTAAATCAATACGCTCCAAACCAGCTTTGGCAAAAATTGCTCCATTCCATGAATGATCTTGTAACTTTTTCAATCTGGTATTTACGTTTCCACGTAAACCTGTTAATTTGTGCTTTGGATATTTATGCAACCACTGTGCAGTTCTTCGTAAACTACCAGTTGCAATGGTTGCTCCCTCTGCAAACAAATCAGCTTCTGTACCTTTGTAAACTATGACATCGTGGACATCAGCACGCTCCAAGACTGCAGCTTGAACGATGGTCTCAGGCAATTGTGTGGGAACATCCTTCAAAGAATGAACGGCAATATCAATTTGACCACGTAGCATTGCTACATCTAATGTTTTGGTAAAAACACCCATACTCCCAATTTGATGTAAAGGAATATCTAAAATTTCATCACCAATAGATGACAACTCTATAATTTTGGTTTTATACCCTAAACTTTGTAATTTATCTTGAACTAGATTTGCTTGCCATAAAGCTAACTCACTATTTCGGGTACCTATTCTGATGATTTGACTCATTGATAGAGTTTTAGTTGCTCGTATTAAATATTTTATTGACTACATCAATACTTTGGTTGACAGCGGTGTTTTCATCTTTTAGATGTTTTACATACTGTGTCGTAATCTTTTGAATGATCCTTGACGTGATAATTTCAGCATGTTCCTCGTTAAAATCTTCTAACCTCTTTTTATGTAAATCCAATTCATCATTTTGAATAGACAAAAGAGATTTTTTTAGTGCATTTACAGCTGGTGTAAATTTCCTATGCATGACCCATTCGTTGAAATCTTGTTTGTGCTTTTCTATGATTGATATAGCCTTAGGAATTTCTTGAGTACGCTTTTCTAATGTTTTGTCTGTTATTTTAGATAATTGATCAACATTGACTAACTGAACATTCTGGTAGGCTTGTATATCTTTACCTACATTTTCGGGCATGGAAAGATCTAGAATCAATAACTTCTTGTCTTTTTTTATGTTTTTTGAAGTAATCGTCGGTATATCTGAAGCTGTGGATACAATAAGAATGTCTGCTTCTGCTATTTCTTCTTCAAGTTCACTTTCATCTTTGATGACAATATTTTGATGTGTTTCAGCAAATTTAACAGCCTTAGCATGTGTTCTATTGATAAGATAGATGTTTTTATTATCTGTATATTCCAATAGATTTTTACAAGCATTTTTACCGATTTCACCTAATCCATAAACCAAAACTCGTTTTGAGGTGTAATCCACCACATTTTCAACAATATATTGAGTAGCTGCATAGGCAACTGAAGTAGTACCTGAGCTTAAGTGTGTCTGATTTTTAACTTCTTTACTAGCTTGCAAAACGGAATTCATTAACCTTTCCAAATAGGTATTTATTGTTCCATATTTTTGTGCGACTTTATATGCCCTCTTTAGTTGACCAACAATTTCGTAATCTCCTAAAATTTGACTCTCTAGACCAGTTCCTATTTTAAACAAATGTTGAATGGCTTCAGAGGTTTTAAAAATATTTGAATACTTTACAAAATCTTCCATTTTACCATTGGAATGTTCGCATAGCAAGCTTATCAACTCAAAAGGATGATTTGCAAAACCCGTAATTTCTGTCCTGTTGCATGTAGAAACTACGATTACACCATCAATACCTTTTGACATGGCGTCTTTCAGCAAATCTTTTTGTTTTTGCTTAGAGAGACTAAAGGCACTCCGAGTAGCTACATCAGCTTTTTTGTAACTTACTCCTATGTTGTATAATTTGGTTCCTGTATTTTCAGTTTTCATATGTTCTTGTGCCATAAGTATCGGCAAAAGTACCACCAATATTTTTTTAAAAACAACGATAAAAGAACTTTAAACCACTCTATAAGGTATTCTCCTCAATTTAAAACACATCTAAATAAATGAAAACCATCAAATTCATTGATGGTTCAGGAATAAAAAAAATTAATATTACAGAGTATTAGGTCATTTATTATGACTAATTTTGATGTGTATAGAATCAAAATAATTGAGTAAAAAAATAAAAATAGCTTTAAAAAAATGAAACCTTTTGATCCTGATAAATATAAAAACATCGGCAAAAGTTCTCAAATACTTGTGGACGAAAACAAGCTATATACGCTAATTGACATCAACAACTATACCTCTGAAAAACAACACTATAGACTAGAAACAGAACGAAATTATATTCAATTGTTTTTTAATCTAAAAAAAACAAGCAAGGTTGCCTTTAACATGGAACACTGTGCAGTATCGTTACAAAAAAACGAATCTAGTATGGTCTATTTTAAAGACGACAAAATGAATATATTATTTGAGATGGATGAAGAAACTCAAATTATTGTCATGCTAATTTCTGTGCATTATTTTCATTCCCTTTTTAGTGATGATAACAATTACTTGTCCAACTTCAATAATTTTGCCATTGGAAAACCAATAATTGAAACGAAAACAACCACACCATCCCAACAAGTTGTATTGCATCAAATCATCAACAAAAATGATACGTCTCCACTAGGAAATCTGTTTTTAAAAGCTAAATTTTTTGAATTGTTTAGCCTTTATTTCAGCAATAATGAGGGAAGCGATAGTGAATATTGTCCATTCATGGCGAACGAAGACACCCTGAGCCAATTAAAAAAAGTAAAAGACATCATTATTGAAAATATGGCAAACCCTCCCTCGTTAGAAGAACTTTCTAAAAATGTTGGGCTAAACATTAAAAAACTAAAACAAGGATTTAAAGAAGTCTATGGTTCTCCTGTTTTTTCTTTTTTACTTAACTACAAACTAGAATTTTCAAAAAAGCTTTTGATTGAGAATCAATTGAACGTTAACGAAATTGGCATCAAGGTAGGATACAGTAATTCTAGTCATTTTATTGCCGCATTCAAACGTAAATTTGGCGTTACTCCAAAACAATTTACCAAACAAACAAATACTTGATGGAACAACTAAACTTCCATAACAAGAAAAACAATATTCTAAATTTTCCGTTAATCGTTATTGGCGAAGAATTAAGAACACCTCAAAATGTTGGAATGGGTATACGGATCTCTGAAGCCTTTGGAGTGAAAAAGTTTTACCTAAACAACAACTCTCCAAATACTGAAAACAGAATTGTCAAAAGAACAGCAAGAAATACAAATAAAAATATAGACATTGCTTATTATGATGACATCCTCTCATTGATCTCAATTCTAAAAAAAGAAGGTTACAGTATTTTGAGTTTAGAAATCACCAATCGAAGCAAAAACATACAAGACTACAATTTCACAAAACATCAAAAAATAGCTTTATTGATAGGTTCTGAAAGGTTTGGAATTGACCCAAAAGCATTGGATTGTTGTGACCAAAGCATACACATACCAATGTTTGGAAAAAACGCTTCCATGAATGTAATCAATAGTCTCAGTGTAGGCTTGTATGAAATCACAAAACAAATAACAAAACAAAGTCATTAATAATGAAAGGAATTTTACTAGTAAACTTAGGATCACCAAACAGTACATCAGTTAAGGATGTAAGAAATTATTTGGATGAATTTTTAATGGATGACCGCGTAATTGATGTGCCTTTTGTAGCAAGATGCTTATTGGTAAAAGGAATCATCTTAAATACAAGACCTAAGAAATCCGCAGAGGCCTATAGTAAGGTATGGACAGATGAGGGCTCACCGTTAATTGTCATTTCTAAAAAATTTACTGAAAAAATAAAAACTCAAATTGATGCTCCTGTTGCCTTGGCAATGCGATATGGTGTTCCTTCCATAGAAACAGGGATTACAGATCTTGCAAAAAAAGGGGTTACAGAAATCATGTTGGTCCCTCTGTACCCTCAATATGCAATGGCCACTACAGAAACGATTGAGGTGTTGGCCAAAAAAATTATCCGAAAAAAGTTTCCTGACATCAAACTAGAAGCCTTACCTCCTTTTTATGACAAACAAGAATATATTGATGTCTTGTCTAAAAGCATTCAAGAAACTCTAGATAAAGAGGACTATGATCACTTGTTATTTTCATACCATGGTGTTCCGGAAAGGCACATAAGAAATTCTGATGTCACAGGAAATCATTGCTCTTTGAATGGGGAATGTTGTAACACAGCCTCCGAGGCTCACCAATTTTGCTATAGACATCAATGCTATGCAACAACTCAGGGAGTCGTCAAAAAACTCAACTTAAAACCAGGTTTTTTCAGTACATCTTTCCAATCAAGACTCGGAAGAGATCCCTGGCTACAACCCTATACCGATATCACTATCAATGATAGAGCACAAAATGGAATCAAAAAAATAGCTGTCGTTACTCCTGCTTTCGTTGCTGACTGCTTGGAAACAATTGAGGAAATTGGTATGGAAGCTAAAGAAGAATTTGAAGAAAATACTGGAGAAAAATTCACTACAATCCCTTGTCTGAACGACAGAGATGATTGGGTACATGTCGTTAGTGAATGGTTAAAAAACTGGCTTAACAACTAAAAAATGGACTATTTATACATAAAATCTTTACACATCATTTTTGTTGTTACTTGGTTTGCAGGACTGTTTTATATCGTAAGACTCTTTATCTATCACAAAGAAGCAGAAAAAAAAGAGGAAACTGCTAGATTCATTCTACAACAACAGTATAAATTAATGGAAAAGCGATTGTGGTATATCATCACTTGGCCATCGGCTATTCTTGCTAGTGGTTTTGCTGGATATCTGTTATATCTATCACCTCATTATTTGCAAGAACCATGGATGTGGGTAAAACTTTCCTTTGTATTGGTTTTGTATCTGTATCAATTTATCTGTCAAAAAATGTACAATCAATTACAAAATAACATCTGTAAATACAGCACCATGCAACTAAGATTATGGAACGAGGTACCAACGGTAATTTTATTTTCTGTGGTGTTTTTAGTTGTATTAAAAAATGCGATTGGCTGGGTCTGGGGAGTCATCGGAATTTTACTGTTTTCTTTAAGTTTGATGCTGATGGCCAAACTTTACAAAAAACTGAGGTCAAAAAACAAATGGGACAAACCTTAGTATCCTCTTACCAATGTCTCTTTATATGATACATCTAATTTAAAAAAATGACTTCTCCTCTCCCATCAGCAGTATTGCTACCAATCAAAAAGTTTGCATTGTTGGGCAGAATTTTGAACAATACTTCAGCAAATTTGTGAGTTCCTATTTGATTGATAATTTCTTGATAAGACAAAACACCTTCCTCAAACCATATTTCTTCAATCTCATATTCCCTGATATATTCTTCTAATTTGATTAACTCTTGGGGTTGGACTTTGATGATATCTTTTTTGAGCTGTAAATTGATTGATATGTCTGTCTTACCAATAAACAAAATCTTTGTTGTGTTTTTAATGACAATTGGAATGTTACTGAGTTTTAAATATTTAATCAGAAACAAAAATTTTATTCCAGCCTTCATAAACAAATAATCTAGACCCGTATTTTTAAAGTTTTTCTTGTAGAAAATATTCATGGCACCATGAAAATGTTTCAAATATTTAATATCCTTCCTCGTACTCTCACCCTTGTAATGTATCACGGTAGATTTACCATAATAATAGTTGGTGTAGCCATATTTTGTAAGTTGATAACTTAAATCAATATCTTCACCATACATAAAGTAATCTTCATCAAATCCTCCTACTTCAAGATATCTTTCTTTCTTCAATAGCATAAAAGCACCTACTAGAACTTCAACTTTACCAACACCATCTTTGGTTAAGTAGTTAGAATAATAACCTCCACTCTCTAAGCCTATTATTCTTTTGAATGATGTTTTAGGTCTTGGCAAACCTCTTTTACTTTCGGGTAAAAAACTTCCTGTACCATCAACCAATCTAACCCCAAGAGCGCCTAAATTACTCTGCTCATCTGCAAATACTAGCATCTCTACAAAAAGATCTTCTCCTACAACAGTATCAGGATTCAATATTAAAACATACTCACCTGTCGCCAAAGCAACACCTTGATTGTTTGCTTTAGAAAAACCTACATTTTCTGTATTTTCAATCAGAATAACCTCAGGAAACAAATCTTTAACCATCTGACAACTGGAATCCTTTGACACATTGTCTACGACTATAATTTCTCCATCAACATTCTTTAAAGCCTTTGTAACACTATCCAAACAGAGTTGCAAAAAATAGCGAACATTATAATTAACAATAACAACTGAAACTTTCATGTAAATCCAAAAACTTTATTTTATTTCGATGACGAAGATAAAAAAATATAAAATAGCCTTGAACATAAACGTTTTTTTTAAAGTGTGATGACCTCGTTCCAGTTATATATCCTATCAAATGATAGATTAGGAAAGTAAAAAAAGCTCATTTGACTTTTACAAATGAGCTTTATCCATAGAATTCTTCGTACTGAGAACAAGATTAATTAGCCACTTCACTAATAAATTTAATACGCATCAATCTAAGTTCTTCTTCATCATAGTCTCCATCAAATTCTTCTAATGCTGCATCAATATCATCCGTTAGTGCCTCCATGAAATAGTCATGAATTTCTTCTTGCTGGTCATCATCTAATATATCATCGATATAATAATTAATATTTAATTTGGTCCCTGAAAAAACAATTGACTCAATTTCTTTAATCAATTCATTCATCTCTAACCCTTTGGATTTTGCGATATCCTCTATGGGCAGCTTCCTGTCTGTGTTCTGTATGATAAATAATTTTAAACCTGAATTTTCTCCAGTCGTTTTCACTACAAAATCATCTAGTTTATCGATATTATTTTCCGTTACATATTTATTGATCAAACCAATAAATTCTTTTCCAAACTTTCTTGCTTTACCGTCACCTACTCCATAAATATTAGACAACTCCTCAATAGAAGTTGGATATTTGAGTGTCATGTCTTCTAATGAAGGATCTTGAAAAATAGCATACGGAGGAATACCTTTCTTCTTCCCCATATCTTTGCGTAAAGCTTTCAACAAACTCATCAATTGGGCATCAATGATCTTGCTTGCCTTGTTCTTTGCATTAGCAATAATGATGGATTTATCATCCTCATCAAGATAGACATGATCCTCTGTCATCATAAAGGATTTGGGATTTTCCAAGAAATCTATTCCTTTCTTCGTTATTTTTATGACGCCATACTGTTCTATTTCCTTTCTTAAATACCTAGCAACCAATACTTGACGTATAAGTGCCGTCCAGTACTCCTTACTTTTATCTTTACCAATACCAAAAAAATCTTTTTCTTCTGTCTTATGAGAATTTAGCATGGCATTTGACTTTCCTAATATCGTAGAAACCAAATCTTTGGATTTATATTTCTCCTTTGAACCTGTTACTGCAGTTAGGATTTTAACAACACCCTCTGAGGCTTCTGTTTTGTGCTTTGGATTTTTTGTATTGTCATCCATCATAGCTCCTAAGCCATTAACTGGATCATACTGTTCTCCAAAATAATGTAACAAATATTGTCTCCTACTTATAGAAGTTTCTGCATAACCAACAACTTCTTGTAACAATGCATGACCAACTTCTTGCTCAGAAACAGGTTTGTTAGCCATAAATTTCTCAAGCTTTTCAATATCTTTATACGCATAAAAAGCCAAACAATAACCCTCACCATCATCACGACCTGCTCTACCCGTTTCTTGGTAATAACTTTCTAAACTTTTCGGTATATCGTGATGGATGACAAAACGGACATCGGGCTTATCAATTCCCATTCCAAAGGCAATAGTGGCAACAATGACATCGACTTCTTCCATCAAAAACATGTCCTGATGTTTTGACCTTGTCTTAGCATCCAAACCTGCATGGTAGGGCAAAGAGGATACACCATTAATCTGCAAGGTCTGAGCAATTTCCTCCACTTTTTTTCTTGTCAAACAATAAATGACTCCAGACTTTCCTGGTCTTTGTTTGATAAAACGTATGATGTCCGTAACAACATCTTTGGTTTTGGGTTTCACCTCATAAAATAAATTAGGGCGATTAAAAGAGGCTTGAAAAGTATTGGCATCGGTCATTCCCAAAGTTTTGATAATATCCTCTTGAACTTTAGGGGTTGCTGTGGCAGTCAAACCAATGATAGGAACATTACCTATTCGCTCAATTATCTTTCTTAAATTTCTGTATTCAGGTCTAAAATCGTGACCCCATTCAGAAATACAATGTGCTTCATCTATTGCAAAAAAAGAGATATTCTGAGTCTTCAAAAAATCAACATATTCTTCTTTGGTTAATGACTCTGGTGCAACATACAAAAGTTTGGTTATCCCATTTTCGATATCTGACTTCACTTTGGCAACCTCGGTTTTGTTTAACAACGAATTGAGTACGTGCGCAACACCAATATTTTCAGAAATTCCCCTAATCGCATCAACTTGATTTTTCATCAACGCAATTAATGGAGAAACCACGATCGCAGTACCTTCTTTCATCAACGCTGGAAGTTGATAGCAAAGAGACTTACCTCCTCCTGTTGGCATAATCACAAAAGTGTCATTTCCTTCAGCAATACTTCTTACTACACTTTCTTGTAAACCCTTAAATTTATTGAAACCAAAATATTTTTTTAGCGGGCTGTACAAATCAAATTTCTCTTGATTCATATTAATGTTATACTAATTTTAAATACATTTGTAGTTAATAAAGATATAACTTTTTCAGTAAAAATTACAGCCTTGACCAACAATATACTAACAATTGCAAAAAAAACAATTGACTTAGAAAGTAAAGCCATTGCACATTTATCTAAATTGATTGACTCAAATTTTGAAAAAGCAGTAACGTGCATTCTAAACACTAAGGGAAGAGTAATTATTACAGGAATTGGGAAAAGTGCTACCATTGCCACAAAAATTGTTGCCACACTAAATTCTACGGGAACGCCAGCTATTTTTATGCATGCCGCAGATGCTATTCATGGAGATTTAGGGGTTATTCAAAAAGATGATGTTGTCATTTGTATTTCCAAGAGTGGAAATACTCCAGAAATAAAAGTGTTGATTCCCTTCATTAAAAAAAACAACAATCCAATCATTGCCATTACTGGAAACATAGAATCCTTTTTGGGTTTACAGGCTGATTATACCCTGAACACTTATGTAGAAAAAGAAGCGTGCCCAAATAATTTAGCACCTACAACGAGCACAACAGCACAGTTGGTAATGGGAGATGCTCTATCAGTCACTCTATTAGAATTAAAAAAATTCAGCAATCATGATTTTGCAAAATATCACCCTGGTGGTGCTTTAGGGAAACGATTGTATTTACGTGTAAGTGATTTGGTGGAAAAAAACAACGCTCCAAAAGTATATACAAATACGAACATCAAAGATACTTTACTTGAAATTTCAGACAAAAGATTAGGAGCAACCGTTGTTTTAGACCAAAAAGAATTGGTGGGCTTCATCACAGATGGAGACATCAGACGAATGCTCAATAACAGTGATGATTTTTTAAGTTTGACCGCCAAAGATATTATGTCAACTAAGCCAAAAGTAATTCAGTACGATGCAATGGCCATTGAGGCTTTACAAATAATGGAGGATCATAATATTTCTCAATTGATTGCAATTGACAAAAAAGATAGCTATAAAGGAATTATTCATCTGCATGATTTAATGAAAGAAGGAGTATTTTAAGATATGGAGAAAGAAATGTCTTTTTTAGACCATCTCGAAGAGTTAAGGTGGCATTTGGTTCGGTCAACAATATGCATTTTGATTGTAGCTGTAATATTGTTTGTTTTTCAAAAAACAGTTTATAACGAATTTCTACTCGCGCATTTAAACCCAAACTTTCTTACCTACAAATGGTTTTGCGAAGTTTTCACTCAATTAGGAATGGATAGTGATTTTTGCAACCTAACATTTAATGCAAAACTTCAAAGTTTATCACCAACGAACCAATTGATGAATGCAATGTGGTCAAGTTTTATCTTAGGCTTTATCATTTCTTTTCCATACGTAATTTTTGAAATGATGAAATTCATCACCCCTGGTTTGACGAGTAGTGAACAAAAAAAAAGTAGAGGATTCATAATCATTTCAACCCTATTGTTAATCTTAGGACTGACCTTTAGCTTCTTTGTAATCGTGCCCATGTCTGTTTATTTCTTTTACAATTATCAGATTACAGAAACCATTGTAAACAACTTTCAATTTGACAGTTATATCACACTAATTACGAATACTCTACTAGGAATATCTCTTGTTTTTGAACTACCACTAGTGGTTTATTTTTTAACTAAATTTGGTTTGATTACTCCTGATTTTTTGAAAAAATATAGAAAACATGCATTGGTTCTTGTTTTGATTGTCTCCGCAATTATAACCCCTCCTGACATCGCCAGCCAAGTGATTGTAGCTATTCCTGTTTTAATATTGTACGAGGTAAGTATTATTGTTTCTAGGTTTTTGGTTAAAAAACAAAATAAAGTATGATTTTAAAAGCAGAAAACATTCAAAAAATCTATGGAAGTAGAAAAGTAGTTAAGGGAATTTCTCTGCAAGTAGAACAGGGAGAAATTATCGGACTATTAGGGCCTAACGGTGCAGGAAAAACTACATCTTTCTATATGATTGTAGGGATGGTAAAACCCAATGAGGGAAAAATATATTTGGATGAGACCGAAATCACTGATTATGCAATGTACAAACGAGCACAAAATGGAATCGGATATCTAGCGCAAGAAGCATCTATCTTTAGAAAATTATCTGTTGAAGAAAACATCATGTCTGTTTTAGAATTTACAGACAAAACAAAACAGCAACAAAAACAAAAGCTTGAAGAACTGATCGAAGAATTCAGTTTAGGACATGTAAGAAAAAACAGAGGGGATTTACTTTCAGGGGGGGAAAGACGTAGAACAGAAATCGCCAGATGTTTAGCTTCAGATCCAAAATTTATCTTGCTAGATGAGCCCTTTGCGGGAGTAGATCCCATAGCAGTCGAGGACATTCAATCTATTGTTGCCACCCTAAAAAACAAGAATATTGGGATATTAATTACGGATCACGACGTACAAGCTACTTTAGCAATTACCGACAAGACATATTTAATGTACCAAGGTGGGATTTTAAAAAGTGGTACCCCCAAAGAACTAGCTGAAGATGAAATGGTACGACGTGTTTATCTGGGTGAAAGTTTTGTACTTAAAGAAAATAAGTATTCCAAAGGATAAACCTATCCCTGTACTTTACTATCCAATATATTTTTTATCATTGATAACACTACATATAGGACTATAATAGCAGGCAAAGCTGCTAATTTTAGAACCAAGATAAACAGTATTGATACAAGTATAAAAACATACTTTAGCTCATTCCCTACAAAAACAAAGTTCTTAAATTTTAATCCAAATAATTTTATGTTTGCGTTGAGCAGATAACAACTTAAAAAAGTTAACAATACCAACGAGTATTTATAGTCAAATAAAAAATTAACATACGCATACCCTTTTGATACTTTCATCAATGCTATAGACAAGATCAATAAAGTATTGGCCGGAGTTGGCAACCCAATAAAATTTTCTGTTTGATGAATATCTATGTTAAAATTTGCTAATCTATAACAAGAAGCTAGCGTAATACAGAAACCCAATAATGCAAAATACGGAATTGTATCAACAAAAATTAACGGCTTTGAACCACTAGCCCTTAATAACATTTGAGTCATGACAATTCCGGGCACCAATCCACTAGTCACCATATCAGCTAGTGAATCTAACTGTTTTCCTAGTTCACTCTGTACGTTTAATATTCTAGCTACAAAACCATCAAAAAAATCAAAGAAAACACCTAGTACAACAAAAAAAACAGTAAACTGTATTTGATTATTAACCGCACAAACAACAGCGATACTTCCTGAAAGCAAATTAAAAAGAGTCAACAAGTTGGGTAAAAACTTCATTAATTTCATATGAAAGGGTTTTGTATGATGGTTACAAATTTAACCATAGTTTTATTGATGATCATTATAAGTTAATTTAAATTTTACAACTAAATAAAATTGAAATAATATATTTGTACCTTAGTGAAACAAACGAAAATTCTTTTGAAGAAATTATTGTTATTTTTATTACTAACCACTTGCAATGGACTACACGCACAAATCGCTCGTAGTTATTCAAATGAGTTTTTGAACATTGGAGTTGGCGCTAGAGCTTTGGCTATGGCAGGTTCGGTTTCCTCCTTTATTGATGGTGTTGAGGCTGGTTATTGGAATCCCTCAGGAAACCTATCTGTCCAAGATATTGAATTGACAGCAATGCACAACTCTCTCTTCTCAGATATAGGTTCTTACGATTACATTGCCCTTGCACTACCTATTGAAAAAAATCAAGTAGCATTCGGTATTTCATTCATTCGCCTAGGTGTTGACAATATATTGAACACTACTAGATTGATTAACAATGAAGGAAACATAAACTACAATAATATTAGCTCCTTTTCTAGTAACGATATTGCAGCTATATTCAGTTTATCAAAAAACTTTCCAAAGCAAAATATTAAGATTGGGGTTAATGGAAAAATCATCAGGAGAAACATTGGAGATTTTGCTGTTGGAAATGGATTTGGGTTTGATATTGGAGCACAATACAAATACAAAAACATTAAAATTGGAATGGTCTTACGAGATGTTACTACAAGTTTTACAGCTTGGTCTATTGACGAATCTATTTTTGACGAAATTTCAAGTACACAAACAAATGAACAAGGCTTGAATGAAGAAAAGCCAGAAAAATATGAAATCACTCTTCCAAAGTTTCAGTTAGGATTTTCATATTTTAAAACCTTAAACCCAAAATACTCTTTACTAGCAGCTATTGATTTGATTGGAAGATTTACAAAAACTAATGACATCATATCAAGCGAACTTTTAAGTTTTACTCCAAACCTTGGGATAGAACTAGGATATAAAAACTTTTCGTTTTTTAGAATAGGTTTGGGTAATATCCAAAAAGAAATCAACTTTGATGCATCAAGTTCAACTACATTTGATCCAAATATTGGAATTGGATTTAAATACAAAAGTGTTTGTATAGACTACGCGTTAACCAATGTAGGAGCCAATTCTGGAATAAACTACTCCAATATATTTTCTGTAAAAATAGAATTAAAAGAATACCGATAATGAAATTATTATCAACACTGTTTTTGTTTCTTTCTTTTCCCTTATGTGGGCAAGCAAAAATTGATCTTTCAAACAAAGCCACAATTAGTATCTTAACTTGCGGTCCCGGTCAGAACGAATTGTACTCCTTATTTGGACATAGTGCCTTCAGGGTTAAAGATGAAAAAAATAATTTAGACAAAGTTTACAACTATGGAACTTTTGACTTTAACACTCCTAACTTTTACCTTAAATTTTGTAGAGGTCAATTGTTATATCAGGTAAGTGGGTATGCATTTAAATACTTTCCATATCAGTACCATAATGAAAATAGATGGATAAAAGCTCAAGTTTTAAATCTCACAAATGAAGAAAACCAAAAAGTGTATGATTTTTTGGAATGGAATGTTTTAGAGGAAAATAAAAATTACAAATATGATTTTTTCTACGATAATTGTGCAACCAAGATGCATGAAGTTTTAGAAAAAAGTATTGGAAAAATAGACTTTGATTATTCCAATTTTCCTAAAGGACTTACGCATCGTAACTTGATTCATTCCTACTTGCCAAAAAACTCTTGGTCTAAATTTGGTATAGACTTGGCACTTGGTGCCGTAATAGATGAACAAGCAAAGTTAAAAGAGTACATGTTTTTACCTGACTACTTAGCTGCTGGTGTAAAAAAAGGTTCAACACATCAAAAAAATTTGATAACAAAAGAGAAATATATTTTACCGTATCGACAATTAGAGAAGCCCAAAACTAACTTTGCCTTGAGTCCTATGTTTGTTTCCATTATACTTGTTATTGCCTCCCTTTATTTTGGATTTATTAGCAAAAAAAACAATCCTTGGTTTGATATAATTTCAATTCTATTTGGAGTTGTAGGACTTATTATTGTTGCATTGTGGTTTTTAACTTTTCACACAACAACCAAAACAAACATGAATCTATTGTGGGCCAATCCAATATTACTTTCATATCCTTTTGTTAGTAATCGATGGAAAAAACACATCTGTTACTTTGGATTGGGTTGCCTTGGTGTTTTTGTAATCATCGCTGTGATCGGTGTTCAAGAATTTGACACTAGTTTTTATTTACTAGCCATTTGCCTTATTCCTTTATATCTAAAAAAATTATTGCCCTTTAAAGTATAAAACTGTATTTATGGTTTTTATTAATATTTTAAAATCAATAAACCATCCTCGTTTTTTAATATAATACAGATCATACCTGAGTTTTTTATTTTGTTGGTCGAAAGACTCAGCATATGGATACATTACTTGAGCCCAACCTGTTAAACCTGGCTTTATTGAATGTCTTATTGCATACAGAGGTATTTTTTCTTCTAGTTCTTTTACAAACCCAGGACGTTCTGGTCTTGGACCAATTAAACTCATTTCACCTTTTAAAACGTTCCAAAACTGTGGGATTTCATCAAAGCGAGTCTTTCTTAAAAACTTCCCAAAAGGAGTAATTCTTTTATCATCCATACTAGCCCACTGCTCACCATGGACCTCAGCAGTAGTGACCATTGATCTAAATTTTACAATAGAAAAGCATCTTCCTTCAACTCCTACCCTATCTTGAATATAAAATAGACGACCTCTGCTCCCTACAATATTACCTATTAAAACAAAGGGAATTATAGTAATCATGAACAGCAAACCCAAAATACTGGCCAATATATCGAACAATCGCATAGAAAATAAATACAATCTGTTTTGATGGTTTTCACTAAAACTGAAATATTTGTAAAAACTATCACTCAAATGTTTTTCTGGAACACAAAAAGTTATTTTTTCTATGTAATCTTCGTAACTATGTATGGTAATTCCCTCTGCATAATATTGGATTAACTTTTTATTTAATTGCTCGGCATTATGGTATGAAAACCCTTTTAAAGAAACAATCAAATCCTTTATTTTATTCTGCTTTATTACTTGATTTAAATCTGTATTTTGAACATCTATAAAACCTTCAAAACCTTCTGTTTTCATCTCCTTCACATACCCCGTTATATAATTGTCACGGGAATGAAAGTATATGTTATCAAATAGGCTTTCTAATATTTGATCATCTCCACAAATTAATAAAGCATTTTTATAAAAACGTTTTTTGGCAATGGTGAAAATATAAATGTTTCTCCAAATAAAAACTGAAAAAAAAACACAAAGAAAGAACAGTAATATTTCAATTCTATTCTTTGGCAACATAGGAGTTAATATGGGTGTATACAGATAAGTCAAGCAAGTTGTAAGAGTTACTACAAATAAATTTTTAACTGTTTTAAACCTACTTGAAGCATCGACCAAATCATACATTTGAAAAACTTGGGCAGTAATAAAATAATATACAAACAACGTCAGAATATCTTTATTTATAAAACTTTGAAAAAGATCGATATATGTAAAACCTAAGAAATGATTGCAAAATACCAACCCAAGATATAAAAACATCAAGTCTATAATTCTTAACAAAAAAATTCTTTCTGATATAAAAATTTTCGGCTTTAAAAACATCTATTCATTTATTTTGTGGTAATTGGTTATTTTTAAGTTTAAAAAAAACGTTAGACAACAGCAAAAACAAGGTAGTAATCCTATTTTTGTTTTCTATTTCTCTAAAAAGTTTCCAATTCCATTTTAGCATTTCAATCTTTTTTGAAGATACTGAAAAATTTCGAATCCTATACATTGCTAAAACTTCATCTAATCCGTAAGCAAAGTCTATTTTTTTTAAAATACTCAACCAAAATCCATAATCTTGTCTCTTTCGAATCAAAGGCATATATATTTTGCCAAGTTCCTCTTGATTATAAACTGCAGTGAGACAGCCTATTTTATTGGAGAACAACAGCTCTCTATAAGTTAGTCTTTCATCTGCAGCTATCTTATTACGCAACAAAATTCCTTTTTGGTTCATCTGCTGATAAGCAGTAAAGGTGAAAGCATAATGATTATCGATCATGAAAGAGATCTGTTTTTCCAATTTTTTCGGGTGCCACAAATCATCACTATCCAAAAATGCTACATAGGTACCTTGAGAGGCTTCTATGGAATTATTTCTAGCCACTGCAGCTCCAGAATTTGGAATTTTAAACAACTTAATTCGTTGATCTTTAGCCATAAATTCTTCGATGATTTCAACAGTAGAATCTGAAGAACCATCATCCGTTATGAGCATCTCCCAACACTCATAACTTTGTTTCTGAACACATATTATTGTGTCTGCAATAAAATCTGAGGAATTGTAACATGGCGTAACAATAGAAACTAAAGGCTTTTTTTTCATGAGTCCATATTTGATAAAAAACTTTTAAATTTATGTTTGGTTGCAATTAAATTCACCCCAACCAAAACCTTATACCTTATATTTTTCTCAAAGTATTTTTCTATTTCTTTACGAAGTATTCTTATTTCTTCTTCATTAATGGACTGCTCAATTCTAAACTCTAATTCCCCTTTCCTTACTTGAACAACCTGATAATTGAGCAACAAATCACTATTTTTAGCTATATTTTTAAAAATATAATAAAAATATAAACTAGGATAAACCCCTTCAATTCCATAAACATTTTGACCTATTCTGCCTATGACTTCTTTCAAAATCCTGTGCTTTCTTCCACAGGAACATACCTCATCCCTTGGGGCCAACTGAATATAATCCCCTAATGCATACCTAATCACTGGAAAAGACTTCATCTGCAGATTGGTAACGATTATCTCGTTATCAACTTCTTCTACGATTACGCCTTCCATATTTAAATGCATATTACCTTCAGGACACTCAAACGCAATGATGCCTGACTCTGTTGCACCGTACTCACTTATTATTTTTAATCCAAATGCCTTTTTAACCTCCTCTTGATAGGAATCAAATATTTTTTCAGAAGTTCCTTTAATCATTTTTAATGATTTTGGTAGCACTAAACCTCTTTCATTTATTAATTTCGCTGTTTGAAATAGCATTGAAGAATACCCATGAAAATATTTTGCAGACCGCAATTTTTGAACAAAATGAGCAAAGGATTTCTCTTCATAGCTAAAAATTCTAAATCTGTTCTGTAAAAAATCTAAGCATTTCGTCTTTCCTTTTTCTAGCAATGAAAAGTTAAACCCCCACAAGTAAGCATTCCTGTCCCAGGGATAGACACGATACCAGGAATACCCTCTAAAAATTGCAGCTCTATTAAATGAATCCGCTTCTTCATTTCTGCTAAACTCTAACCCCTCCCCTGTACTTCCGGAAGTTGATGCTTTGAATAACTTCTTAAACTTGTAAGTTGCCTGTATTTCAAGAGTATTATCCAACAACAATCTTTTGGTAACTATGGGCACTTTGCGAATATCATCAATCTTCTTTATTTGAGATATAGAGAAGTTTTGGACTTCAAAATAGTTTCTGTAGAAAGGTGAATAAGCATAAGCGAATCTTAAAATTTCTTTTAATTTTTTTAATTGATAGTCTTCTAATGCTTCTAAAGACCATGATTCACTTTTCTTAAGAAATAAAGAACACTCCTCCATAGATGGGTTTCTTAGGTGTTGACCGAGCTTAAAAATCAATTTATAGATCATCTATTTTAGAATTTTAATCCATTGGTTTTTTATTATTTTCCAATCCCTATTTTCTACTTTCATCCGTGCAGATTTGGTTATGGTTTCTACTTTATACTTATCCGTCAATAAGGAAACAATTTCATTTTTCATTTCCTCACAATCATTTGGCTTAACCAAAACACCATCATCTAGATGCTTAATTAGAAAAGGTATTCCACCAACATTTGTAGACACTATGGGCAAACCCAAAGCCATTACCTCTATCAAACTCACAGGGGTATTGTCAACATGGGTAGTATTTATAAAAACATCATATTCTTCAGCTAACTTGTGCCAATCTTTTCTGGGTAAAACACCAGTAATCGTAACATGATTGGATAGTTGTAACTTTTCTATTCTTTGTTTTACCTCTTGTAAACTACCATCTCTGTCTGGACCAACCATACATAATGTTGCTTTTGGATAGTTATCAATAAGTTTATGCAATACCTCAATAGCCATAATAGGATTGTAAATTTTTGCAAAAGCTCTAACATAAAGCAACTTGGGTTGAAGGTGACTTCTCTGTTTAAATTTGTAATCTACAAGATCTATAGAATTTGTAATCAATACACTTTTGTAATGTTTTGCTTTAAAAAAAGAGTTCAAATAGCCTGATGGTGCTATATTGATATGTGAATTTTTAAAAATGCAATCACTTAACCATGGGTTTTTATGAATACGTAACGGTAAATTACCTCCATGCAATACAGGAATGTATTTGACACCAAACATCCGAGACAATTGAGAAGTAATCAAAGCAAAATAAAATGCTGAAGTACTAAAAACATCTATGATTACATATGATACTTTTCTAGCATTCACAAAAACAGAGAAGACCATATCCATAAACCTTAAAACCTTATTCTTTTTAGAAGAAACACCGATCACTTCAAATCCTTCTTTAGTCAAATTCTGTTTCAAAGTTCTAAAAGCATTATGATATTGTGTGTCTTTTGACAAATCATTTCCTATGTATAAGATTTTCATTCTGCTAATGGTATTAAATGATCATCTTCTTTATCCTCGCTATCATAAAAACGTATCAAACTCAACCCATAAACAAATCCTGGAAAAGCGATGCGCATTGCTGAATGGCTTATGGTCAAAAACCATAAGGTAGCAAAACCAAGCACAAATCCTTTATAGCGGATATCCTGTTGACGAAAATTATCCATTACGGCATAGAAAAGCAATAACAATGAAAACAGACCGATAAGACCATGTTCCTCAAGAAGTCTAGTAATTTCATTATGAGAAACAATGGTTATCGTCTGGTCATACTCATCTAATCTTGAATACTTCCCTGAGCCCACTCCAAGTCCAAAAAATGGGTGCTCTAAAAAAGCGTTAAGCTGATCTCTCATAATAGCCAATCTACCCGTTGTGATGTCTTTATTTTGAACTCCCATGTAGTCCTTGCCCAAATATCTATTTGACAGTCTACCACCGGTTACGTTTGAACTATATAGCCAAATGGTTAAAAAAAACAAGGACATAATCCCTAGATACTTAAACAAGGAAACCAATTTATGCTTACCAATCAAATAGAATATTGAAAATAACACAAAAGCCAGAAAACCGGTTAACATTCCACCTCTCGAGAAAGTAAGCAAGCCTCTATAGGTCAAATAGAACAAAAGAAAAATATCAATATAAATAAAACCTGTTATTTTACCTCTCAACAGTAATAGGGTTGCAAACAAAAACAATCCGAAACCCAATGCGGTTGAAACTTGATTGGGACCAAATCCACCAGAGGCAACAAAATTAGCAGAAGATCCAAAAGTAAGTTCTTTTAGACTAGGTGCTCTAAAATACAACAAAGTAAGCATCGATAAAATTGGTAATAGAGAGAAAAACAATATTTCTTTAAATCTATGATAATCAACAACTCTTCGATAGAAATACATGGCAGAAACCCCTAAAGTAATGGGTCCACTTAAATTAAAAACTATTGCTTTTCTCAAGGATTCTCCAGCTGGAATTTCAGAAAATGATATACCGAGTAACAACAATAGAATATACAACCAAAACAAGACAGGGAATTCACGGGACTGCCTTTCTACCAAAATACCAATAGAAAGAAAAATAATTGTAACGTACTTTACCATCTCCCAAGAGATTGTACCACCAGTCATTCTTAACAATACTTCAGCACTCACAAAATAAGAAGCCCATAAGAAAGCCTGATGATTATCATTTTTACTTTTTGTAATATCCACAATCGCATAAAACATAACTAGTATGGCTACCAATTTTGGTATGAATGATAGGGTTAGAAAAAAACCACATAACAAATGCAAAACAACTAGGAGAAGTCTATTTTTTAACATGAATGATATATGTTTATTAAACGTGATAAATAAGCATTCACTGAATAATTTTTGATGACATGATGATGAAATTTTCTCGCTTTTTCTGCCCTCAAATATTCATCTTCAATGTATGTTAAAATAGCTGACCCCATGGCTAAAGCACTTTCTTTAGAAACCACAAAACCATGATCACCAACCACTTTGCTACAGGCACCAACATCGGTTACTACCACCGGTAAAGCTGCCAAACCGTATTCTAACAATGCAACAGGTAGACCTTCTGAATTTGAGGACAAAACCGCAATATCTGCCTGATTTAATATGTTTTTTATATCTAAGCAGTTATGATAAAAATAAACAAAATCTTTTAGATTTTTATTATGAATAACAGTCTCAATAGAACCTGAATAAAAGTCATCACTCTTATCCCCTACTAAATGTAATGTCCATGAAGGATGTTGATTCCTAATCAACGCAAAAGCCTCTAACAAATTAACATGATCCTTTTGAGGTCTAAAGGCGGCAACACAAACAATTCTTTTTCCTTTCTCACCATTTAAAATGGTCTTATTGGGTGATGTAGACAATACACCAAAATTGGGTAGAAACTCTACTTTTCGACAAAGTAGTTTGTCTTTTGCCCAGGTAAGCAAAGTTGTATTTACTGAAACAACATAATTGAACAATACAGAACTTCCTTGTATGGCCAACGAATTTCGACTCTTTATTTTTTCAGATTTACCATAATGATCATGCCATACGATTTTCACTTTAGTGAAAAACAATTTTAATACAATAGCTGTGAAAAATGAAGAAGAATGAGCGTGAACAATTTCAATACTATGCTTTTTTATATAGCCCCTTAATTTTAAAACAGCTTGAAGATCAAAAATATTATTTTTATTTAAATACAGATAACCTACAGCAGTATTAACTTTTTCTTTTAGCAGCCCTTCACTTCTTGTTACACATAAATGAGAATTTATTTTTCTTTCAGACAAACCGTTAGCAATGTTTACAGCCATCATTTCTGCTCCACCAACACTTAAAGAATCT
>NZ_JBDNAI010000091.1:0-4314 GCF_039768515.1 Wenyingzhuangia sp. | reverse complement strand
GCATTAAGCGCATCAACCTGATCTTTCATCAATGCTATTAATGGCGATATGACCAGTGTTAAACCCTCCAATAAGATAGCGGGTAGTTGAAAGCAAATAGATTTACCCCCACCAGTTGGCATGATCACTAAATTGTCTTCACCATTTAAAATACTCATAATGATTTCCTCCTGTAGTGGACGAAATTTTTCATAACCAAAGTATTTTTTTAAGGTTGTTCTTAATTTTGTCTTTTCTTTCATAGTGTTGTTTTTTTCTTCTGTCGTGTTCAAGGTTAAAAGACATTTATTTTTCTGAATGGATTCTTATTTGCTTGTGAATGAACAAAAAAAATCCAAACAAAGCTTTTTGTAGGGTTTAAGTAGTTGTTATTGGTTTTTTTAGTGGTGAATGGGAAGCATCATTTGTTAGGAATTAGTGTAGTTTTATACAAACTAACAAAACTAACATGAATAAAAAAATAACCAAAGTTGTTTTTCAACTTTTTTTCTTGTGTCTTACTCTTGTAGATGCATCTGCTCAAAAAATTTCTGTAGGTGATGGAAGCTATACAACTTCTTTTCCAGGTACTGACGCTGCAGGTCGAAACGGTTTCCCATCGGGCAGTCCACAAATAATAGGGAATGCAACAGGTAAACCTGTTCCCACAAATGATTGGTGGTCTAAGCTAATTAAAGAAAATCACGCCGCCAATTTATTTAATTATCCCATGACCTTGAAGACAGTCAATGAAGGATTAGTGCTAACTTACATTCCATGGGGTGTAATCGGTGACAATGAGGCCATCAGAATTGGACTTGAAGGATTAAATGCTTCGCAGTCTAAAGTATCGGATTACTCAGATTGGACAGTAACCATGAATTGGAAAGATGCACAGCACGAAATGTCAGCTACCTCAGGGATAGGAATGCCATTTGTTTATTTTGAAAAAAACAATGAAGATAAAGTCGTCATAAAAGTTTCTTCTGGAACCGTTACCATTTCACAGGAAATACTCATCATCAAAAATGCTAGTGGCGGTGCTAATTTTGTTGTCTATGCACCAACGGGAAGTACATGGAGTAATTCAGGTAATTTATACAGTTCAACGCTAGATGAAAAAAACTATTGGTCCGTAGCCATGCTACCTCAAGATCAAAATAATGTAGAGGAGATTGCTAATGACTACAAAAAATATGCATACACATTTCCTAAAACCACAGAAGTTTCATGGTCATATGATAAAACTTCTGCGAAAGTAACGACAGATTTTCAGGTAATAGCCGAAGTCAAAGAGGGTACCCAATCAGAGGTGCTGTTAGGGCTTTTACCTCACCAGTGGGATCACCTTAGTCCAAACTCATCTATACCAAATGGTTATAGTTATCAATCGGTAAGAGGGGAAATAAAGACCTTGGCTTCAAACTCATTTTCGGTAGAAAATAAGTTTAGTGGTATTTTACCAACAATGCCTTACTTAGCCAATTATAGTGATAAGTTTAATCCGTCAGCTTTGGCCTCCAAAATCGATCAGATTAAAAATGATGGTTTGTCTGATTGGACAGATTCATACAATGAAGGTCAAGTCATGAATAGATTGATTCAGTCTGCTAGAATAGCCGATCAAACAGGGGATATTGAATCGAGAGACAAGATGATTGCAACCATCAAAGAAAGATTAGAGGATTGGTTGAGTTATCAATCTGGCGAAAAAGCTTTTTTATTTTATTACAATTCCAATTGGACTGCCCTGTTAGGGTATCCCTCAGGACACGGACAAGATACAAATATAAATGACCATCATTTTCATTGGGGGTATTTCATACATGCAGCTGCATTTATGGAGCAGTATGAGCCAGGTTGGGCCAACAAATGGGGTGATTTTGTCAATCATTTGGTTAGAGATGCTGCAAGTGCAGATAGAAATGATACTAAATTTCCTTTTTTAAGAAATTTCAGTCCTTATGCTGGACATTGTTGGGCGAATGGTTTTGCCACCTTTCCTCAAGGAAATGATCAAGAGTCAACTTCTGAAAGCATGCAATTTAACTCTGCTCTAATTCATTGGGGAACCATAACTGAAAATGATGAAATACGTGATTTGGGCATCTATCTTTACACAACTGAACAAACTGCTGTAGAAGAATATTGGTTTGACATCCACGAAAGAAATTTTAAATCTGACCAAAGATATGGTTTGGTCTCCAGAGTTTGGGGAAATTCATATGATAACGGTACTTTTTGGACCACTGATATCACGGCCTCTTATGGTATTGAATTGTATCCTATACATGGTGGGTCATTGTATTTGGCTCATCACCAAGATTATGTTCAAAAAATATGGAATGAAGTAGAAACCAATACAGGTATTTTGAGTGATAACGATAAAAACCCAAATTTATGGCATGATACTTTTTGGAAATATTTGTCCTTTTCAAATCCAGAAAAAGCAATTGACTTATACAACGCAAGTAAGGATAGAAATTTAAAGTTTGGTGTTTCAGATGTTCAAACTTATCATTGGATTCATGCCATGAATGCATTAGGAACTTTGCAACCACAAATAACTTCTGACTATCCTATAACAGCAGTTTTTGATAAAGATGGGCAGAAAACATACGTGGTTCATAATTATCAAGACAATCCGATAACGGTCAATTTTTCTGATGGCTATCGTATGGAGGTGTTGGCCAACAAGATGAGTACCAGTAAGGATATTGATGTAGAAGGTGTGATTTCTTCTGATTTCGATCAAGCCTATATAGGAGGAAGTGTCAATGTAGAAGTTCAGACGACAGGAGAGGTTACTAAAGTTGCTTTCTATGACAATGGGGTTTTTGTAGCAGAAGATCAGACCAAACCCTATGCACACAAGATCACAGATTTGGAAGTTGGAACCCATGGGTTATCTGCAAAAATATACCAAACAGATGATTTGTTTGTGGTCACTAATAGTGTTTCTGTAGTGGTTGGAATTCAACAACCTTACTCAGGTTCTCCAATTTTGATACCAGGAACATTTGAAGCTGGTCATTATGATAAATATCAAGGTGGCGTTGGTCAAAACATATCTTATGTTGATACCAGTCAAGACAATAAAGGAGAATTTAGATCAGAAGAATATGTAGATGCTACGGTGGTAAATGGTGAAGGTGCAACTGTGGGTTGGGTGGCTCCGGGAGAATGGTTGGAATACACCATTGAGGTTCAAAATGCTGGTTACTACGAGTTGTCATTTAGATATGCTTCTGCAAACTCAAATGGTGGAGGACCGTTTCATTTGGAAATGAACAATCAAAAAATAAGTAGTGATATTTCTGTATCAAAAACTAGTGATACAAATTGGACCACTTTTAGGACCAAAACAGTTTCAAATATTTCTCTTAATAAGGGAGAGCAAATATTGAAAATAGCTTTTGATGGTGGTGAATTTAATCTAGGTAAAATGACGCTAACGTATCAATCTTCCTTTTCTGAAGAACGTCCTTATGCCGATGCAGGGGAACCTATCAAAGTGAGGCTACCTGCCTCTTCAGCATTACTTGATGGTTCAGCTAGCACAGGTGCAAGCGATAAGAGTATGGTTTACGAGTGGGATCAGGTTTATGGTCCTAGTGTAGTAGCGTTTGAAAACAACTCGAGCGCGAAAACAAGCATTACAAATCTTGTAGAAGGGGTGTATAAATTTAGACTGATTGTTGGTTATGATACCTATAAGTCAACTTCTGAAGTTATGGTAATAGTGACAGATTCAGAATTCATTGCTCCTGATGTGAGTATCTCTTCTCCAGCACAAAATATGAATTATATTGAGGGTCAAGAAATTGAGATTATAGCTTTGGCCACCGATTTAGACGGAGAAATTGTTAAAGTTGAGTTTTATGATGGAACTTATAAAATCGGTGAGGACACGACTTTTCCATTTGCTTACAACTGGACAGAAGCGAGTTTAGGATCTCATGACATTACTGCTAAAGCCACAGATAATGATGGAGCGGAATCGATATCGAAAGTCCTTCAGGTTACAGTAGACGAGAAAAAATCATGTAGTGAATTTTCTAGCCAAGCCAGCCAAGGTAGTTTTTCAAAAGGTTATAATATAACTTTTGAGACCATAGGAAGTAATGTCACCATTACGCTTGAGATGTTAGATACAGATAAAAATGGATTGGTCGCATATCTGTGGCAAAAATCACCATTTATAGAAACACCAATGGATCATGTTTCTGGTAAAACATTTACCAAAAAAGTAGGAAATTTAACTGCAGGCCAAACCATTACCTATGCATGTAAAGTTGATTTTGCAGGAGGTTTAGCTGTGACGAAGTTTTTCTC
>NZ_JBDNAI010000090.1:0-49613 GCF_039768515.1 Wenyingzhuangia sp. | reverse complement strand
GTTGGGAGCTATCCCCAATCCTGTACAGGCTCCAGCAGCGGTTGTGTTAGAAGAAGTTACAAAAGGATAGGTTCCAAAATCAACGTCTAACAAAGATCCTTGAGCTCCTTCTGCTAATATGGTTTTTTTATCTTTTATAGCAGTGTGTAGATATTCCTCACTATCTATGAAAGTTAACTTTCTCAACTCTTTTATACTAGCAAAAAATTCTTGTCTTAAAGCCTCTAAGTCATAGTCTAATGCTACGTTATAAAAATCGATCATTTTGATGTGCTTTTGAGTCAAAGCATCAAAAATGTCTTTCCAATTGTCTAACTCTAAATCCCCTACACGCATTCCATTACGGCCTGTTTTATCCATGTAAGTAGGACCAATTCCTTTCAAAGTAGATCCTATTTTATCTTTTCCTTTTGCTTTTTCAGATGCAGCATCTAACAAACGATGAGTAGGCAAAATTAAGTGAGCTTTTCTTGAAATAAGCAAAACTTTTTGAAAATCAATATCAAACTGTGATAAACCTTGTATTTCTTTGTCAAAAATCACAGGATCAATTACAACACCATTACCTACAACATTGACAGCTTCTTTGTGAAAAATCCCTGACGGAATAGTATGTAAAACATGCTTGTATCCGTCAAATATCAAAGTATGTCCTGCATTGGGACCTCCTTGAAAACGAGATATCAAATTATAATTCTGGGTTAAAACATCAACTATCTTTCCTTTCCCTTCATCACCCCACTGTAAGCCTAATAATAAATCTACCGCCATTTTTCTCTCTAAATGTATATTTCTAATTTTCTTTTTTGGTTCCGTAAAAATATAAAGAATGCTTGTTAATCTCTACATCAAACACATCCTCTATAGTTCTCTTTATGGTTTGTATTCTTGGGTCACAAAACTCGATTACTTCTCCATTGTCTAATATCAAATGATCGTGCTGTTTGTCAAAAAAACTTTTCTCGTAATGGGCTTGGTTCTGTCCAAATTGATGTCTTCTGACCAAACCACATTCTAGCAACAACTCTATAGTGTTGTATAGCGTAGCTCTACTCACTCGATACTTTTTGTTTTTCATATTGATGTACAAGGACTCAATATCAAAGTGTTCTTCTAAATCATAAATTTCCTGCAAAATGGCAAAACGCTCAGGGGTCTTACGATGCTTGTTTGTTTCTAGAAACTTAACAAACACATTTTTAACGATCTCTTGATTTTTTTCTTTAGTATCCATGACTAGGTTGTTGTTTGAAAACAGCAAGATGCAAATTTATACTTTTTATTTGTTTTTATCTGTTAAATCTTGGGGCTTTTTTTAAATAATACGTTTTATATCTCTTACACCTTTAACACTTAACAACTGTTCTGTTATTTTTTTTAACTTTAATTTATTGTTGACGGTTATCGTGAATTTACCTTTGAACAAACTACCGTCCCCAGCAATGTTTATACTATTAATATTGACATGATTGTTGTTGGAAATTACTTTGGTAATTCCCTCTAAAATTCCTGAACCATCTTCTCCCACAATACTCAAAGTTACTTTAAATTCTTGTTTTGAAGAATCAACCCAATTGGCTTTCATTATGCGGTAAGCATAATTAGACTGCATTCCAATAGCATTCGGACAATTGTTTTTATGAATTTTGAGTCCTTCATTCACTGTTAAAAATCCAAATACTTTTTCACCCGCGATAGGATTACAACACTTAGCAAAGGTATACTCTAATCTTTCACTTTCACTTCCAAAAAGCAGAAGATCATAATTATTAGAGAGTTCTTCTTTATTTTCTACTTTAGAGGTTTCAAACTTAGTTCTTCTAAAAAACTTTGTAAATTTATTTTTATGCTGATTGACAAAACTCCTTATTTGAGTATTATCAATTGTTCCTAGCCTAACTCTATAAAACAAATCAAAAGTAGTCTTAAGTTTAAAGTAAGAAACCATTGCAACTAAATTGTCTTCCGAAGGATTTATTCTCAGATGACGCAATTTTCTCTTTAACAACTCTCTTCCTTCCTCTGCAACTTTTCTTTCATCCTCCTTGAGGGATTGACGAATTTTTGCCCGTGCTCTTGCGGTTACCACGAAGGTGAGCCATCGCTCCGAGGGTTTCTGATTTTCAGAAGTAATCACCTCTACTTGATCTCCACTTTCTAGAATTCTGTCCAAAGGGGTAAGCTTACCATTCACCTTTACTCCTCTACACTTCAATCCAATATCTGTGTGGATACTGAATGCAAAATCTAACGCAGATGAGCCTTTCGGCAATGATTTTATATCTCCTTTAGGCGTAAACAAAAATATTTCTTTTGCATACAAATTCAGTTTGAAATCCTCTACAAAATCCACAGCATCAGTGTTGTGGTTCTCAAGAGTATCTTTCAATCTATTTAACCAGGATTCCAATCCATTTTCATTATCTTCACCTTGCTTGTACTTAAAATGTGCAGCGTAACCCTTTTCGGCTATTTCATCCATTCTTTTTGAACGAATCTGCACCTCAACCCAGCGCCCTTGTGGCCCCATAACTGTAATATGCAATGCTTCATAGCCTGTGGTTTTAGACTGAGAAATCCAATCCCTCAAACGATTTGGATTGGGACGATAATTATCTGTGATGATAGAATAAATTTTCCAGGCATCAAACTTTTCGTTCTTTCCTGCTGAATCATAAATAATTCGAATGGCAAACTTATCGTACACTTGATCATACTTAACCCCCTGGGAAAGCATTTTTTTACGAATAGAATAAATAGACTTTGTTCTTCCTTTGATTTCAAACTTAAACCCTTGTTGCTCTAAAGCTTGCTTTATTTTTGAGGAGAAATTATCAATATAATCCGATTGATTGTCTTTATTTGCTACAATCATTCCTTTTATAGAAGCATATACTTCAGGCTCCGTGTATTTTAAACCCAAATCCTCTAAATCACTTTTTATATTGTACAAACCTAAGCGATGGGCTAAGGGTGCATAGATGTATAAAGTCTCTGAGGCTATTCTTACCTGCTTATGAGCTGGCATGGCATCCATCGTCTGCATATTGTGCAAACGATCAGCTATTTTTATTAAAATGACACGAACATCATCATTTAAGGTCAATAACATTTTACGGAAATTCTCTGCCTGAATAGAAGCGATCTGATCCTTACTCATCTTGGAGATTTTCGTGAGTCCGCTAACTATTTTAGATATTTTTTCACCAAACAATCGTTCAATATCTTCTATGGTATAATCCGTATCTTCCACAACATCATGTAACAATGCTGCTGCAATTGAAACTGCTCCCAAACCAATTTCTGCTGCTACAATTTTGGCTACTGCAATAGGATGATAGATATAAGGTTCTCCTGTTTTTCTTCGTTGTTCGCTGTGGGCTTCCACTGCAATATCAAAAGCTGAGCGGATTAGTTTTTTATCATCCAATGACAAATTTTCGTAACTATCTTTCAATAGGTCTTTATACCTTCTAGCTATTTCTTTGTTTTCTGAATCTACATCAACTATATAACTCATAAATCGATTATTATTTTTGAAAAAAAATCATCAATAAAATTAATGATTTTTCTACTAAAAAACTATTTTTTGAGACGCAACACCCTTTGCAATAAAGTAGGGTGAGCGTAATTTAAATTCACATTCCATGCGTGAGGGGTTAAATTACTCAAACTATTTTTGGATAGTTTCTTGAGTGCCGACACCAAATACTGTTGCTCAAAAGTTTGCTTAGCAAAATCATCTGCTTGATATTCGAATTTTCTAGAAAGAATATTCATAATCAACCCTGTTACTTCGGAAATTGGACTGTACAAAACACCAAAAGCCAATAACCCTAGGTGAAAACTACTGTGGGTTACATGAAAAGCCTCTGCCAGTAATGGGTTACCTAACAATTTCCCAAAAACAAATAGTGTCAATCCTGTTAAAGATAAAGAAGCGAATATATTGAAAACAGTGTGACGCTTTTTATAATGCCCAACTTCGTGTGCAAAAACAGCGATAATCTCATCTTCTGTCAAATCCTGAACTAACGTATCGTATAACACAATTCTTTTCTTGGGCCCTAGGCCTGTAAAATACGCATTAGCTTTCGTAGATCTTTTCGAACCGTCAATTACATAAATATGATCTAACTTAAACCCTTGTGCTTTTGCATATTTCTCTAATTTATCTTTTAAACTTCCCTCCTCTATTGGTGTTTGCTTGTTAAATATAGGCACAATGATACTTGAATAGAACATTGTAATAAAAACAGTAAACACTGAAAAAACTAACCAAGCATACCACCAAAAATCATCTTGCATTTTACTATACAACCATGAAATTAAAAACAACAGTGCTCCCCCTAAAATCACAGTCATCAATATTCCCTTAATTTTATCAATAAAAAACAATGTTTTGGTGCTTTTATTGAATCCATACTTTTCTTCAATGACGAAAGTATGATAGTAATCAAAAGGAATTTGAAGGGTAGTACTCACCAAACCAATGATTCCAAAAAAAACTATGGCCTGCAACATAGAATTGGATACAATCCTCAAAGACAAATGATCAAGCAATGCAACTCCATCCAACACAAAAAACAAAATGGTAATAACAAACATAAACACACCGTAGAATGAAGAAAACCTATAGTTTTCCCTTTTATAAGTTTGAGAAGTTTCATAAGCCTCTTTATCATATACATCCTCCAATACTTTTGGAATTGGATCGTTAAAGTGTTTGGCATTCAAAAAACCAATCACCTTGTCTTTTGTAAAATTTAACACAATAAGAATAATGATGGTGGCAAACAAAGTTGTTCCTGTCATGATTTTTACTTTTTTTAATACTTCATTTATTGGCTACACTTAATATCATATGCTACAACAATTGATTAAAACCCTCGCTGTCTTTTTGCCTCATACATTAAAATACCTGCGGCTACAGAGACATTCATAGAATCTATTTCGCCCAACATGGGAATGATTATTTTCTTTGTGCTTCCCTCGAGCCATTCCTCTGAAAGACCATCAGATTCTGTCCCAACCACAAAAGCACTAGATTTGTTATAATCTTGTTCATGGTAAAGTTCTGAATCCTCTTTCAAGGCTGCAGCATAGGTATCAATCTTCTCTTTTTGCAAATATCTCAATATTTCTGATGTAGAACCGGTCGCAATTTGAACAGTAAACAAACAACCTACACTTGAACGAATAATATTTGGATTGTACATATCTGTCTTTGGGTTTGCAATACATACCGCATCTACTTTCGCCGCATCGGCTGTTCTAAGAATAGCACCAATGTTTCCAGGTTTTTCAGGTGCTTCGGCAACCATTATCAATGGAAACTTGGTCTTAAAGGTTAAATCTTTTAAGTGCATAGAATTGGCGTTCAAAACAGCCACGATACCTTCCGTTGTTGCTCTATACGCTATTCTCTCATACACCTCTTTACTAACCTCAATATAAGCTTCTGATGGATATTGCTCTACATCAAAATCCTGAGGTAATAACTCCTTGTAATAAAAAACCTTTTGAACATGATAACCGCCTTGGATGGCCATGGTTAATTCTCTTCTGCCTTCTACAATAAAAGAGCCTGTTTGTTTTCTTGCCTTAGATTTTTCACTCAATACCACTAGAGACTTGACAAGACTATTTTGTGGGCTACTGATTAATTTATGCATTTCCATATGATTAACAACGTTGCAAAAGTACTAAATTCCCGCGATCAACTTTCCTATAATCGTCTCTACTCCAAAAGCATGATTTGATAGCGTAATTTTACTAGCTACTTGTTTGACTTCTGAATGAGCATTTTCCATAGCAAAACTGTACGTTGCCTTTTTCAGCATCTCAATGTCATTTAAATAATCTCCAAAAGCCATGGTCTCCTCTTCAGATATACCATATTTTTCCTGAAGACATGAAACCGCATTCCCCTTGTGGTTGTTAGGTATAGCTATGTCTAGCCACTGTTTAGAAGAAACAGTTACTTTCCAATCCTTTACTATCGAAGCTAAATATGGATAAATGTTTTTCTCTGAGCTTTCATAATTACACAAGGCTATTTTAAAAAAAACATCATCCGGTAAATCCTCAAAACTATTGACCATTTCATATTCACAGAAATACTCAGCCACAAACTCTTTAAATCCGCCTGAATCCCTCAAGAAATAAGCTTTACTTTTCCCACAAATCACAATATGAGTCTTAGGTATTTGTTGACTAATGTGTACTAATTTTAAAACCTCATCATTTGTCATTGTATTCGCATAAACCTCTGTTCCATTCTCTACAATGTAAGCTCCATTTTCAGCCACAATGGTAATATCCTTTTTAATTTTATCTAACTTCTCTAAAATACTATGATATTGTCTGCCACTTGCTGCTACAAATCGAATCTGATTAGCTTTCAAAACTTCAAACTGCTCAAAAAACAAATCACTAACTTGGTGCTTTGGATTTAGCAAAGTACCATCCATATCGGTGACAATCATTTTTACTTTAGTCAAATCCATTTTTTATTGTTTCTAAGATTTTTATGGTACTAAGATACGTTTTAGAGGAATACCTAAAACCCTGTAATTCTATAAATTTCTCTTTTACCTACTATGTTTATTGTGGTTCTAAAATATTTATCAACAAAAAAAAAGTTATCAACAGATTTTGTAGAAAAATTAGCACCACTTTTTATTGAATCATAATAATATCAACTAAATTTGTTTTCCTATGGAACAAACAAAAAGCTTCTCAGGAAAAAAGATTGACAAGAGTAAAATCATCAATTTGGCACAAGGAAAAATCCCTCCACAAGCAGTAGATATGGAGGAAGCTGCTCTTGGCGCTATGATGATTGACAAAAAAGGTATTGACACAATCATTGATATTCTTCATCCTGATGCGTTTTACAAAGATCAGCACAAAGCTATCTATACAGCAATACACTCTCTGTTTCAAAATTCCGAACCTATTGACTTGTTAACAGTATCAAACCAGTTAAAAAAAGATGGAAACCTAACCCTTGTAGGTGGAGATTTCTACCTTATTGGGCTAACGCAAAAAGTTTCATCTTCTGCCCATATTGAATTCCATGCTCGTATCATTTTACAAAAATACATTCAACGCCAATTGATCTCTATCTCTAGTGAGATTATAGAACAGTCCTATGACGAAACTGCAGATGTTTTCGATTTATTAGACATGGCTGAAACTAAGTTTTTCGAAGTAACCCAAGGGAACCTAAAAAAGAGCTCAGAAACCTCAGACTCCTTGGTAAGACAAGCGCTTAAAAAAATTGAAGAATTAGGAGGCCGAGAAGGAATGTCTGGATATGCCACTGGATTTTCAAAACTAGACGCACTGACTTCGGGGTGGCAACCTTCAGATCTTATCATCATCGCTGCTCGTCCAGGTATGGGTAAAACAGCATTTGTAATCTCTATGGCAAAAAATATGGCTATTGATTTTAACCATGGTGTTGCTGTATTTTCTCTAGAGATGTCTTCTGTTCAGCTAATCACACGTATGATTTCTTCGGAAACAGGTTTGTCTTCAGAAAAATTGAGAAAAGGAACCCTAGAACCCCACGAATGGGAACAATTAAATGTAAAAGTCAAGAATTTATCTGAAGCTCCCATTTTCATTGATGATACACCTTCGCTTTCTATATTTGACTTAAGAGCAAAAGCCCGAAGATTAAAATCTCAACATGATATTAAAGTGATTGTCATTGATTACCTTCAGTTGATGACCGCAGGAGGTGCTGCTGGAGGAAATAGAGAACAAGAAATCTCGATGATTTCCCGTAACCTCAAAGCATTGGCTAAAGAATTACATATCCCTGTAATTGCTCTTTCTCAATTGTCTCGTTCTGTTGAAACTCGTGGAGGTAGTAAACGACCATTACTTTCTGACTTACGTGAATCTGGAGCTATAGAGCAAGATGCTGATATTGTTTCTTTTATTTTTCGTCCTGAATATTATGGAATGACGGAATGGGATGATGATGAAAACTCACCATGTGAAGGTCAGGGAGAATTCATTGTCGCCAAACATAGAAATGGTGGATTGGACAACATTCGACTAAAATTTACAGGGCATTTGGCTAAATTCTCTGATTTAGAGGATGACTTTGGAGGACAGCTTGAATCTTCTATGAATAGCTTTAATGATATCTCTAGTAAGATCAATCCTGCTGATGCCTTTGATGCTCCAGTTGATTCAGATAATGATGGAGTCCCTTTTTAAATGAGCAAAAAGATAAGAAATGTCAATGTTTTCTATTGTCCCTAAACACAAAAAATCAGTGAAAAGAACTATTCTGGACTGAAAAACGTTGACTTCAAAAAGCCAAGACCGTAACCAGTCATTTGAATCAAGGTGGTGATAACGGATAAAAACGCAACCGTTATGTTTCTATTCTCTAGTACAGAAAGCATAAACAACAAAGTAAAGTACATGTTGTAAAGAATAATTGGAACCCATTGCCCTAGTACAAACAAAAAAGAAGACAGAAAAAAACCAATCGTAAATATACTAGGAAACCAATAAGTAAATTTTGCGGTTCCTGGATATCGTTTATTCAATACTGGTCTAGCCACACCAAAACGAAAAACTTGAGTAAAAAAAGCATCTAGAGAAGTTCTTCGCTTATGATACACAACTGCCTTTTCTATCAACTGTGTTTCAAAACCTTGCTGCCATAACCTAAAGGAGAAATCAATATCCTCTCCTACGCGCATTGAAGAAAAACCTTTTGTCGCTTCAAAAGCTTTTTTTGACACTCCAAAATTAAAACTACGAGGTTGGAACCTTCCAATGCCTTTTTTTTTACCCCTAATACCTCCAGTCGTTAAAAAAGAGGTCATTGAAAAATTAATAGCTTTTTGTAAAGGAGTGAAACTAAAATGAGCTGTATCAGGACCACCAAATGCATCAGTCATCTTCTCTTGTAATGCTTTGCTTACCTCTTTTAAATAGTTTGTAGGAACCAACACATCTGAATCTAACACTATAAAATAATCTCCTTTTGCACGAGACATCCCATAATTTCTTGCTTTTCCAGCACCCTGATTCTCTATGACATAATATTGAATCGTTAATCGATTCTTGTACTGATTTATAATTTCTACCGCTGCTTTGTCTGAACCATCTTCAATGACAACAATTTCAAAAGGCTCCTCAAAATCTTGCTGTGTCAAACTATACAACAATTCGTCAATTTCGTCGGGTCTATTGTAAACAGGAATAACAAAGGAATACATGGTTCTTTTTTAAGTAGATTTCAAAATTGCTTTGTTTATTTTTTTAACCAAAGAAGGTCCTTCATAAATAAAGCCTGTATACACCTGAACCAAATCTGCCCCTGCCCTTATTTTATCAAGAGCATCTTGAGCTGAATGAATCCCTCCAACACCAATAATTGGAAACGCTTTGTTTGAGGTTTTTGCCAAATACTCAATAGTTGCTGTACTTCTATCCTTGATAGGTTTACCACTCAATCCACCATTACCTATTTCTGCTAATGTTTCTTCTGTTGCTTTCAATCCTTCCCTGTTAACAGAAGTATTAGAAGCAATTACCCCATCTATTTTTGTTTCTGCAACAATCTCTATAATTTCATCTAACTGTTGTGGATTCAAGTCTGGAGCAATTTTTAATAGAATGGGCCTTTTTTCGGTCTTTGCGTTGTTTAATTTTTGAACAGCTGAAATCAACTCTAATAAATAATCTTTATCTCCTAATTTGGCATGACTCCCTACGTTAGGACAACTAACATTTAAGACAAAATAATCAACATAATCGTGTAACGCTTCAAAAACTTCACAATAATCTTGAGTATATTGTGCCGTTGGAATGTCGGTGTTTTTACCAATGTTACCTCCAACAATTACTTTTCCTTTGTTCTTTTTTAAATGTTCAACTGCAGGTTGAATACCATCATTATTAAAACCCATTCTATTGATAATTCCTTGATCATCCTTTAATCGAAAGAGTCTTTTTTTAGGATTGCCTGCTTGAGCCTTTGGAGTAACGGTTCCTATCTCTATGAATCCAAAACCGTAATCAGCCAATTCATTAAATAAAACCGCATTTTTATCAAAACCAGCTGCCAAACCAACTGGGCTTGGAAAAGTTATGCCAAACAATTTCCTTTCTAACCTTACATCTTTTACTTTGAAAACACTTCTTGTTAATGCAGAAAACCCAGGTATTCTTGACATTAATTTTATCATATCAAAAGTAAAATAGTGTACTTTTTCAGGATCAAACTGAAAGAAAATAGGACGGAGGATAGTCTTGTATAGACTCATATAAACTTGGTTTGTAGTAGGTTACTAATTTACGAACTTTATTTTATTCCTTTTTGAAACAAAACTCAAAAAGAGCCTTTGAAATACTCAAAGGCTCTTTGGATTATCTTAATGATGCATTAAACTGTTTTTCAAATGAGTTTTGAAGCTTATTCATTATTTTTTCTATCTGCTTTTCCTCTAAGGTTTTATTTTCGTCTTGCAGAACGAAACTCAACGCATAGGACTTTTTACCTTTTGGCAATTGATCTCCATCATAGACATCAAACAGATCTACTTCTTTTAAGAGTGATTTTTCAGATTGAAAAGCAGCATGATAAAGATCTTTGAAGGCTACTCCCTGATCTAACAATAAAGCCAAATCTCTTTTTACTGAAGGATACTTTGGTAATGACTTCACTTTTAATTTTTTGCTCTGAGAAACTTTTAAAAGGGTATCCCAATCAAAATCAGCATAAAAAACCTGTTGTTTGATTCCAAATTCTTTTAATACCTTAGGATTAACCATCCCCATGTCTACTATTTTCATCTTACCTAAAGCAAAAGTAATTCCTTCGGACAACATATCACTCTTGGTTGGAGTTACTTTTACTTTTTGGTGCCCTAATCTTTCCAGCACACCATTTACTAATGACTTGAGATAATAAAAATCTGTATTTTGGGCAGGAACATTCCATGACTCTTTGTCTCTATTTCCTGAAACAAATAAGGTCAAATGCTTTTTCTCTTCGTATGTATCGTTGTACTTATGGTATGTTTTCCCAAACTCATAAAACTTAATATCATTATTCTTTCTATTGATATTGTAACTTACAGATTCTAAACCACTAAACAATAAGGATTGCCTCATCACAGCCAAATCACCACTCAGAGGATTTAATATTTCTACATTGTGTTCTGATTTTAAGTCATCCGACAAAGACACATAAGAAGGTTTGGTGAGAGAATTTGCCATGGTCTCATTAAAACCTTGAACTCTTAATTGTTCTGCAATCGTATTTTCTAGCTTAACCCCATCAAATCTAGATGATTCTATTGATGAGTTTAGTTTGTGTGAAAACTCAATATTATTGTAACCATATACACGTAAAATTTCCTCAACTATATCTGCCTCTCTTTGGACATCTACTCTGTAAGCTGGTACTACCAAACCTAAACCTCCTTCTGTTTCACTATTTATTTTAATTTCTAAAGAAGCTAAAATATTCTTGATGGTATCGTTTGGTAAATTTTGCCCAATCACTCGTGCTACATTTTCATAAGACATGAAAACTTCGAAATCCTCAATCTTGTTCGGATAGACGACATCAACATCTGACACTGGCTGCCCCCCTGCAATTTCCTCTATCATCAAGGCCGCTCTTATCAAGGCATATTTAGTAAGGTTGGGATCTATTCCTCTTTCAAAACGAAAAGAGGCATCTGTATTGAGCGCGTGCCTTTTTGCAGTTTTACGAACAGACACTGGATTGAAATATGCAGCTTCTAGAAAGACAGTAGTGGTATTTTCTGAAACCGAAGAATGTAGACCTCCTAAAACTCCAGCAATACATAATGGTGTTTTCTCTGCATCACAAATCATTAAGTCTTCTGCATTCAAGATTCTTTCAATTCCATCTAGTGTCGTAAACTTGGTTCCTTCATCTAAAGTAGTAACGACTACTTTTTTTCCTAAAATTTTTCCTGCATCAAAAGCATGAAGTGGTTGTCCAAGTTCATGCATTACATAATTGGTAATATCCACAACATTATTGGTAGGATTGACACCAATAGCTCTCAATTTGTTTTGTAACCATTCAGGAGAATCAGCAACTTTTACATCTTTAAGGGTTAGGCCTGTATATTTTGGAGCCAATTCAAAATCTTCAACAACAATATCAAATTTTAATGCTCTTTCAAAAACGTGAAAATCACTGACGGATGGAGAGATTAATTCTTTTTGTATACCCTGTTGCATCAAACCAGCACGTAAATCTCTAGCAACTCCCAAATGACTCATCGCATCAGCTCGATTGGGGGTTAAACCTATCTCGAAAACTTCATCTATCTCAATATCAAACACCTCTGCCACAGGGGTTCCTGGTAGTAAATCATTATCTAAAACTAGAATTCCATCATGACCATTTCCTAGGCTCAATTCGTCTTCAGCACAAATCATTCCATGACTTTCTTCTCCTCTAATTTTTCCCTTCTTTATCTTAAAACCCTCACCTTGTGCATCATACAATACAGTCCCCACTGTTGCCACAGGTACTTTTTGTCCAGCAGCTATATTGGGAGCTCCACAAACAACCTGTAGAGAGGTTTCCTCTCCAATATTTACCATTGTAACACTAAGCTTGTCAGCGTTTGGATGTTTTGCACAAGTCATAACTTCTCCAACAACAACTCCTGCAAGACTTCCTTTTATAGATTCTACTTTTTCTATTCCTTCAACTTCTAAACCAAGATCAGTTAACAATTCACCCGTCTTTTCAGCTTCCCAGTCGATTTTAATGAATTGTTTTAACCAATTGTATGATATCTTCATCTGTGTAAAATTCTATATTTGAGTACGCAAATTTACAACTCTCGATTGATAATTACGAATTAGGTATTGTGAAATTTTTCCTTTAGATAAAATCTATGCTAGAAAAAATATTTATTGGCAATATTCTAAACTTAACCTTTTATAAATGAAGAGAAAAAACTAACTAATATTTGCCCAAATACTTGTTCTTTTATGAATTTGTTGGTAAGCCTTTTTCATTGGAGAATTTTTTGGAGAAACTAAATTTGGGTCTTCTCTTAACAATCCTAAGGCTGTGTTTCTTGCCATGTGTAGCTCCTTAGAATCTCTTACCAAATCAGCAATTTTTAAATTTAGTACCCCGCTTTGCTGCGTCCCCATTAAATTACCAGGACCACGAAGTTTCAAGTCAACTTCGGCAATCTCAAAACCATCACTTGTTCTAACCATAGTTTCCAACCTTGTCTTAGAATCATTTGATAATTTTACACCCGACATCAACACACAGTAGCTTTGATCTGCTCCACGCCCCACTCGACCTCGTAATTGATGTAATTGTGACAAACCAAAGCGTTCTGCACTTTCTATTATCATTACTGAGGCATTTGGCACATTGACTCCAACTTCTATTACAGTTGTAGCGACCATAATTTGGGTTTCACCTTTAACAAACCGTTGCATTTCAATTTCTTTATCAGCTGGTTTCATCTTTCCATGCACAATACTGATTCGATAATCTGGCAATGGAAACTCTCTTTGAATACTCTCATACCCATCTTGTAAATCTTTATAATCCAAAGCCTCAGACTCCTCAATCAATGGATAAACTATATAGATCTGTCTTCCTTTCGCAATTTCATCACGCATGAATTTAAAAACTCGCAAACGAGCACTATCAAAACGATGAACTGTTTGTACTTCTTTTCTACCAGGAGGCAATTCATCAATGACCGAAACATCTAAATCTCCATAAGCACTCATCGCTAAAGTTCTTGGTATAGGTGTTGCTGTCATGATTAAAACATGAGGAGGCAATGTGTTTTTCATCCACATTTTAGAACGCTGTGCTACACCGAATCTGTGCTGTTCATCAATAATAGCCAAACCTAAGTTTTTGAATACTACTTTATCCTCTAATATCGCATGGGTACCTATCAAAATTTGTAAAGCCCCGCTTTCTAATCCTTCATGAATAACTCTTCGCTCTTTGACTCCAGTTGCTCCGGTTAATAATTTTATTGAAATATCAAATGGTGACAACAAGGTGGTCAATGCCTGAAAGTGTTGAGAAGCCAAGATTGCTGTTGGGGCTAGCATTGCGGTTTGAAAATTATTATCCAATGCGATGAGCATGGTCAACAAAGCAACAATTGTTTTTCCTGCTCCCACATCTCCTTGTAATAATCTATTCATATGAGCACCACTAGCCATATCAGATCTGATTTCTTTGAGTACTCTTTTTTGAGCATTGGTCAAATCAAATGGCAAGCCTGAATGGTAAAAATCATTGAAGTGATCACCAACCTGTTCAAAAACAAAACCCTTAATCTTATCTTTTCTCACCAACTTGTTCCTAATGAGTTGAATTTGAATAAAAAAGAGTTCTTCAAATTTTAAACGTCGCTGAGCTTTTGCCAACATTTCTTGATTTTTTGGAAAATGAATATGCACTAAAGCTTCCTTTTTACTCAGCAGACCATGTTCTTCAATAATTTCATCAGACAGTGTTTCTTGTATAAAAGGATGGGCTTCTTTGATTAGATGCTGTATCGCTTTTGATATAACTTTGTTATTCAACCCCTTAGCACTCATTTTTTCTGTAGAAGGGTAAATCGCTTGTAAACCAGAAACTATATTTAATTTGTAATTCACCTCTAATTCCATGTCAGGATGAGGCATACTAAAATTACCATTAAAAAAATTCAACTTCCCAAAAATCACATACGTTTCATTGATTCTGAGACCCGCCTTTAACCATCGGTTTACCCTAAACCAAACCAATTCAATACTCCCCGATTCATCTCTAAAAGTAGCTACCAAACGAGAACCCCTCTTTTGCTTAACTTCTTTTACTTCGGTAATGACTCCCTTCAACTGTACTTCGGCATTGTCTGCCTTCAATTCACTAACCGCAAATATTTTGGAACGATCTACATATCGATTGGGGAAAAAATTCATCAGCTGATTTGCATTAAAGAGCCCAAGTTCTTTTTGAAGAATTAGAGCTTTTGCAGGACCTATTCCTGTCAAATATGAAATATGTGTATCAAAGTCAAACATAACGAACCTATACTACTACAAATCTAACATAAATAGTGTTTTTAATTTACTATTGTTAAACTAAATAGGACAAAACTCAAACATACCTCCATACACATTCGCTTTTTCACAACAGAATTTACTTTTGTTGGATGCAATCATTAAAAAACACGTAACTTTGCAACATAATTGTCAACAACGTACATGAGACTGCATAGAAACTTAGTATATACCGTAATTGAAGCTTTAGAGGCTGTTTTTAACGAAAAAGAATACGCTGATAAGGTGTTACAGAAAGCTTTAAAAAAAGACGCTCGCTGGGGAGCTAGAGACAGAAAATTTGTAGCAGAAACTTTTTATGAAATCGTGCGCTGGAAAAGACTTTATAATGAAATTGCTGGAACCAAAGACCATTATTCAAGAGAAAATCTTTGGAAGATATTTTCAGTTTGGGCAGTATTACGCGGTATAGACTTACCTGAATGGAAATACTTTACAGAAACTCCTGTAAGAAGAATTAAAGGCAAATTCGATGAATTACAATCCAACCGAGCTGTTGCTCAATCTATTCCAGACTGGATGGATGAACTTTGTTTGAAAGAATTAGGAGAAAAAAAATGGACAGCTGAACTAAAAGCTCAAAATATACCTGCCGCTGCCATCTTAAGAGTAAACACTTTAAGAGCAACAAAAAAGCAACTTCATGATTTACTAGCCAAAGATGAAATCTTAACAAAACCAATCAAGGGTTACCCTTCAGCTTTAGAACTAGTAGAACGCAAAAATGTTTTTATCACTCAAGCTTTTAAGAGTGGTATGTTTGAAATGCAAGACGCTTCTTCTCAGCTGGTCGCTGAATTTCTAGATGTAGAACCCGGAATGAGAGTGGTAGACACTTGTGCGGGAGCAGGAGGAAAAACCCTACATATTGCGGCTCTAATGCAAAACAAAGGCTCCATCATTGCTACCGATATTTACGGTGGAAAATTAGTTGAACTAAAGAAAAGAGCCAAACGTGCAGGAGCTTTTAACATCACCACCAAAAAAATAGAATCAACCAAGACCATCAAAAAATTATACAACACGGCAGACCGAGTTTTAATTGATGCTCCCTGTTCTGGACTAGGGGTTTTGAAACGAAATCCTGATAGCAAGTGGAAACTACAACCCGAGTTCGTAGACAATATTAAAATTACACAAGCCGATGTACTACAACGTTACTCCAAAATAGCGAAAATAGGTGGAAAAGTGGTCTATGCTACTTGCTCAGTACTCCCTTCCGAGAACCAAGAACAAGTGGCTAAATTCTTAGAGAAGAATACTAATTTCAAATTAATTAAAGACAAAAAAATATTATCTTCTGTATCTGGATATGATGGCTTTTACATCTCTCTATTAGAGAGAATAAGTTAACGCTTTTGGCATAATTTTAACTGACACACACGTAAATCAATAGAAAAAAATAGACCAATCGGTTTGTGTTAAATTTAAAAAGCCCTTTGTTATCTTTTTTAAATGTGTAATCATGATTAGGTGCTGTGTATCTTGATGAAAAAATTACTTTACATCCTGATAATGTCTAATCACAAACTTAAACGCTGTTTCCAACAATTCTCCCATACAACTACACTCTTTGAAAGCTTTATCTTTTGTATAATCAAATAAATCTTTTTTAAGTTGTTCGATTTTAAAGTCAGATGAAATATTATCTTGGAGCATACAATCTAAAAGTTCACGAATTCTTTTTTTACCTAACAAAATACGTTTGGCAATAGTCGACCTTTCTTCTTGCTTATATTGCTCAATAGATTCGGGTCTTAGGTTGTTATGAACCATTTGTACATATAGCTTGTTCTCCTTTAAAAACTGAGGCATATAAACCCTTAAACGACCCTCGTAACATTGCTGATCAAAATCAGTCGCTCTTATCCTATAGCGAACTTGATCAAAATCATGAGTAGGTACAATCACATAATTATAAGATCTCATGTCTCCAAGCAAACGAACGATACAACGCTCGTTAAATTTTACAAATTCTTTAGCAATTTGCTTTTGTGTAGAGATAGCGCTAGAATCCAAGCCAGAATCCATGAAAGTATCTCCGGGAATCCCTGAAATATGATCCTCGATCAACGTCTCTTTGTAAACTAGAAAATTAATCCTATTTGGGGATAACAAATGCTCTAATTCTAAACCATATACTCTGGAAGCATCTGCTTTCTTAACATACATGTATGTATAATTATCGTTAAGAATATTTCTAACTTTAATTCTAAAAGGCTTAGAATTAGCAAATGTACAGTAATCAACAGCATCTATATTCAAAAAAGGAACAGAGGTATCTGAACCGTCACCATGTAAAATAGAATAGACTTTTTTTAAATCTTTATCAATCGTAATTCTTTCGAATTCATTGTAATAAACCCTAACCCAAAGCGTATCTTCACCATGCTCATTATACACTTCTGTCGCTCCAGAAAACCTTAGTAAATCATCGTAAAAAACAGGAATTAGTACGTTTCTATTGTACTTACTTAGATAGTCACCCAGAAACGGTTTAACAGGGTATGTTGGTTTTTTTTTGGATATGTTTTCGTACTTAGTATCTTCCATATCAACTATATCTCTCTGTTTTTGTCATAAGGAATTTTTGATAACAAATACTTCATCGCATTGACTCTTGCAAAAGTTTTTTTATTTGCTTTTATAATTTTCCAAGGAGCATAATCATTATTTGTTTTATCAAACATTAGTGATTTGTACTTCGTATATTCATGCCAAAGTTCTTGAGCTTTTTCATCAACAGGTGTTATTTTCCACTGTTTCAATGGGTTGCTTTTTATATCATCAAACCTTTTAGCTTGTTCCTCCTTGGTAATGGACATGTATATTTTCACTAAAACAATTCCTGAGGAGGTAATCATACGCTCAAAATCGTTAACGTTATTCATGAAACGATCGTACTCTTCTGGGGTGCAAAAACCGTTAACCGGTTCTACAACAGCGCGATTGTACCAACTCCTGTCAAAAAACACAATCTCTCCAGCTTTCGGAAATTTATTGATATAGCGTTGAAAATACCACTGTGTTTTCTCTTCTTCCGTTGGTTTTGGCAATGCTACAATCCTAAAATGTCGAGGATTGATTCGTTCTGTAATTCTTCGGATAGCACCTCCTTTTCCCGCAGCATCTCTTCCTTCAAAAACAACAATGACACGTTGATTCTTTTCAATTACCTCTTCGTGCATTTTAATCAATTCTTTCTGTAGCCTTTTTAAGGTTTTGATATAATTTATGTTTCTAACGGCTCGCTGAATATTCAATTCTTTGTCTCTCAACAACGCTTGAATTCCTTTTTTGCTGTTTAAATATTTTATATCTTTTGAAGTTAAATTTTCCATCATATTAATCTATTTGAAAAGAGGATCTAAAGTAGTGCATGACAACATTTGGGTCAGGAAATAAATTGGTCTTTCCATCTTTTTTTCCATCGTAATCAAATTTAGACAACACATATCTTATACTTTCTAGTCTAGCCTCTTGCTTATTATTTGTTCTCACAATCACCCATGGGCTATAAGTAGTATGGGTTTTACTAAACATCTGCTCTTTATAATGAGTGTACTTGTTCCACAACTCTTGACCTTTTTTATCTACTGGACTAAACTTCCAACGCTTTAAAGGATTTTCTTGTCTTGAATCAAAACGAGTCATTTGCTCATTTTTAGAAATAGACAACCAAAATTTTATGATGATCAAACCATCTTCATATAGCATATGCTCAAATTCTGGAACTTGAGCCATAAATTTATCATATTGATCGTCTGAGCAAAAACCCATGACGGGCTCAACTACAGCCCTATTATACCAACTCCTATCAAAAAAAACAATTTCACCAGGATTGGGTAATTCTTTTATGTATCTCATAAAATACCACTGCCCCATTTCAATGTCAGTAGGCTTATTAAGAGCTACCAAACGAGTGGATCTTGGATTTAAATGCTCCATAAACCTACGTATTGCTCCTCCTTTTCCTGCTGCGTCTCTACCTTCAAAAATAACAGCAACACGCTTGTTGCTTTTCTTTATCCATTGTTGAAGTTTTACCAATTCAATCTGTAAGGACTTGAGTTCTTCTTCATACTTTATCTTATCTAGGATAGTAGAGATATCAATATTTTTTTCATCTAACTTATCTAGTAAATCTGCTCTTGAACCCAATGAGGCAAAATCTTCTGAGGTTAAAAATTCTTTGTGGTTCATCTATTTTGGGGATTTTTTTGTTACTTAGAAGTAAATATAAGCAATCCTCATATTTTAGCATAGTTTAACAACACTAAAACTTACCCTTTTCAACTCTATTCCACCTCACTGACATGAATTTCAATAAAATAGTATTTTACCCCCTCTTTTTGCTCATTTTCTCCAAGACAAATAGTTTTGCTCAAAATCAACACGAGATTGGGATGGTAAACGATAATGATTTATATGTCTCCCTTTACCTAGATCAGTTTTACACCAGTGGATTAGAATTGTTTTATAGAAAAGTGGCGAGTACAAGGAATCATATATTCAATAAAAAAATTAAACATTTTAGTCTACGCCAAAACATATACAACCCACAACTGAGCGATATCCCAGAGGTTTTTATGCAAGAAAGACCTTATGCTGGCATACTCCATTTGAACTATACAGAACAGATAATCTACAATAAAAATATTTTAAGTTTAGGGGTCACGGCAAGTGTAACCAATCATAAATCAGGAGCTGAAATGGGACAGAATTTCATACATTCTTTTTATAACCTTGATCCCTCTGCAGGATGGAAAACACAAATTAAAGAAAAATACACCGTGGGGGTCTTAGCCAATTACACACAAACCTTAATATACAAAGAGCACCTTCCCTTTACGATGTATTGGACCAACAATACAATTATCAACAGCATCATAACCAACATCTCTAGCGGCTTGGCTTTTCAAGTTAATTTTATAAACAATGCCTTAAACCCCATTTCTAATACAAGTTTTTTTGGTACTGCATTGCAAACCAAAGAAGAGGAGTGGATCAAAGAATGTTATTTTGGATTTAAGTCATTTGCTACCTACCAAATTCAAGATTATACCATTACAGGTACACTAGAAGTTAACCCTTCAAGCAAGAAATTTCATTTAGAGCCATGGACATGGCAAAATGACTTAGGATTTTATTGGAATCTAGAACACCTAAATCTTAGCTACCATGTTATTTTTAAAACTCGAGAAGCACAAGAAATGAAAACTAAAACTACCAAATACGGTAGCGTTCAATGTAGTTATAAGTTTTAACTTTTGTTCTTTTCGGTAATCCATTTTGATAAGTACTTTGTGCTTTTCATGGTATGGTGTTGTAACATACCACCCACAAAATTTTTAAATCTTCTGGCCTCAAGCTGTTCTTTTGCCATCTTTAATTTATCACCGAAATCCTTTTGAATTATATTTTTATCAAATCTAGATCTTAAAACTTCTTCTCCTCTCTTTGTTGTCTCTACCCATAAATCTTTATCTAAATACAAAGCTTCGGATTTACTTACGAAGTCCTCCAAATGATCAGCTATACTAACTTCCAAGTCTATTTCACCAAACATACCCTCAGCTCCTATGGGACTCGTCACAAAAGGTGTGTGGCTTTTCATAGCGTCAATTAATTTACCTTTTAAACCAGCACCAAAACGGATTGGGGCCAAACAGACTCTTGCTTTCTCCATGACTTCACTTACCTCTTCCGCTCTTCCATGGACTAAAAAATTTTCTTTAGTGTGGTGCAGCTGAAAAACTTTTTCCGAGGAATATGCACCATAAACATGCAATTTCGCTTCGGGAAGTTTTTTCCTAAGAAGTGGCCAAACATGATGTTTCAACTGTAAAACAGCATCCCAATTGGGTTTATGAATAAAATTACCAATAAACAAAAAATCTTGTCGCTCCTCAAAATCTAAAGTTGGTCGATCACTAATTTCTACTAAAAAAGGTAAGTACCACAATAAATCCTCTGGAATTCCGAAAATTTCTTTTAAGTATTTCATTTCAAATTCTGATATCGTAAATGTGACATCACATCTATAAATACTTGCTATTTCTCTCATAGCCTCATCTGAATGAATAATTTCTGTGGGTAAAACATCTCCTTTTTTTATGGCTTGATGTCTTGCTTTTCTTAAAAAATGTAAATCTTCTGAATCCAAAATTCTTAAAGCGCTGGGACAAATTTCTGCAACCCTCCAACCAAACTGCTCTTCCATCATAAACCGATCAAACAAAACAACATAAGGATCTAATGCATCTATAAAACAATCAAAAGAAGAATCGTTTAATTTTATCTCTTGTTCAACAACGCCAATCTCACTCAAATCAAAGGCAGTAGTTGGCCGGTGAGCTGGACTTGCAAAAGTAATTTTATAACCTGATACTAGAAATTGTTCAATAATTTGTAACATTCTTGTACCTGCTGCAGTTGCAGTAGGTTCTGGCCAAACATAACCAATAATTAAGAGTGATTGCATATTACAAAAATATAGAATTGAATCTATAGCACATTCATTTGATTTATTTAAATTTAGTTCATCACTTGAATATAAATTTTGAATGCTCTGTTGTAGCCCAAAGGAAAAACAACAAAAATAATGAACACTCAAAAAAATAAATGTTTACATGAGTAAATTAAACTTAGACAGTATTCTAACCAAACGTTTGGATAAAGATTTTTTGATACAATTATTTCAAGAACAAACTGAAGTTCACTCAAGAGCTATTGAAGTTTCTCTAACCAAACAAGAGCCTCAATCTTGGAGAGCTTCTTGGATCTTATCTCATTGTACTTGTGAAAACGACACAAGAATTCAACCCTTTATTTCAGATTTCATCAAGATCCTAAGAGATAGAAAAGATGGACACCAAAGAGAAATATTGAAAATCCTTAGCCAAATGGAACTAAATGAGGAACAAGAAGGTAAATTGTTTGATATTTGCATGACTTTGTGGGAGGATCTTTCCAAAGCTCCAGCAGTTAGATATGTTGCCTTTAAATTTGTCCATAAAACCTGCACAAAATATCCTGACCTGAAAGGAGAACTGACTTTCATTTGTCAAAATCAATACTTAGAAACCTTGTCTCCTGGCATTCAAAAATCTGTCCAAAAAATAATTAAAAATGTAAAACGATGAAATAGCACCATCTCTTTAATGAGCAATCTTACGATTCACAGATGATCTTCCGAACCAAATCTTTAGTAAGTATACTACCCTTAGCTTTTAATTTAATGGTTGAAAACTCAACTTTAAAAGCACAACCTGATTTATATTCAGAACAGCCATAAGCTGTACTTCCCTTTAAAATATTACCTTTTTTACATTTGGGACAACTGAATCTATCTGGAAATTTATTTTGATCAGAACTTACTTTCTTAGGTTTAAACACCATTTTAAAGGCATTATCCAAAACAATAGTCCCTTCACCAGTCCCTTCTTCGGTTTTAAAACCTTTTAACTGCACAGTACTTCCCTTGGTTATAAGCCTCAAGCATTGATGATCAGATATTTTTTTTTCCTTGAACACAAACGAAAGTACAAAGTTACAATTCTCATTGTACTTACTGCAGCCATAAGCAGTTGTCCCTTTCAGCAAATGACCAACTTTACATTTAGGACATGTGGTTCCCACCACCCCCTTAGTTTTCTTTTTTTCATGATCTACAGATCTTTTGGATACAGGGTCGATCAAAATAGGTTTATGATCTGACAATCGAACCTCAACAACCAATTCATCTACCATTTTTTTCATGTTGTTGATAAAGGTAGTCGCATGGTATGTTCCTTTCTCTATATCCTTTAACTGTTTTTCCCATTCACCAGTTAGCCTTGCAGATTTCAGCAATCTATTCTGAATGGTTTGGATGAGTTGGATTCCTGTAAAAGTAGGAAGAATCTGCTTTTTGTTGCGTTCAATATAGGTACGTTTAAAGAGTGTTTCTATAATGTTTGCTCGAGTAGAAGGTCTTCCAATACCGTTTTCTTTCATTAAATCTCTTAACTCATCGTCTTGCACCTGCTTACCAGCTGTTTCCATCGCTCTTAACAATGTTGCCTCAGTATACTGTTTTGGAGGTTTGGTTTGTTTTTCTAAAAAAGACGGTGTGTGTCTGCCCGTTTCTCCTTTGACAAAGGTAGGCAAGATTTGCTCCTCCTTTGTTTTTTTAAGATCTTGCTGTTTTTGTTCAGGGGTTTTAAAAACAAAACGCCAACCCTCAGACAAGACTTCTTTTCCGGTTGATTTAAATTTTATTTTTGCAGCCTCAGCTAAAACAGTAGTATTAGACACCTCACTATCAGGATAAAAAACAGCAATAAACCTTCGAGTAATGATATCGTAGACCTTTTGTGCGTTAGCATGCAAAGGTATTTCTACTCCAGTAGGAATGATAGCATGGTGATCTGTAACTTTTTTATCATTAAAAACCTTCGTAGATTTTTTAATCTTAACTTCTGCCAGTATGGGTGCAGTTAACGCAGAATATTTACTTAATTTTTGCAGAATCCCTCTTACCTTTGGATAAACGTCATTTGGTAAAAAAGTAGTGTCAACACGAGGATATGTCACTACTTTTTGCTCGTACAAACCTTGAGTTAACTTCAATGTCTCATCCGCTGTAAACCCAAACTTCTGATTACAATACACTTGCAATCCTGTCAAATCAAATAGCTTTGGAGCATATTCTTTCCCTTTCTTTTTTTCTACAGCTATAATTTCTAAAGGTTCATTTTTTATCCTGTTCATGGTTTGCTCCCCATCTTCTTTTTTTAAAAAACGACCTTGCTCATTGTTAAAAATAGTATCTCTATATAGTGTTTGTATTTCCCAAAAAGGCTCTGACTTAAAATTCTGAATTTCTAGAAATCGCTTTACAACCATGGCCAAGGTAGGAGTTTGTACTCGTCCAATAGATAAAACTTGTCGATCTCTTCCATATTTCAAAGTATACAATCGAGTTGCGTTCATTCCCAACAACCAATCTCCTATGGCCCTAGAACTAGCCGCGTAATATAAGTTATCGTATTTTTCGGCGGGAATCAACTTTTCAAACCCCTCCTTAATGGCTTCAGTAGTCAAAGAGGAAATCCACAAACGTTCTACTTTACCAGTGTACCCTGCTTGATTAATGACCCAACGCTGAATAAGTTCACCTTCTGTACCCGCATCCCCGCAATTAATTACAACATCAGCTTTATCAAATAAAAACTTAATGGTTCTGAATTGCTTTTGTACCCCTTTGTCATCCATTACCTTTACCTCAAATCTATTGGGTAACATCGGTAAAGTATCTAGATTCCAACTCTTCCAATGTGGCTTGTATTCATGTGGTGCAAACAAACCACACAAGTGCCCAAATGTCCATGTAACCTGATAACCATTTCCCTCAAAGTAACCATCACATCTCACATTTGCACCTAATACAGAGGCAATTTCTTTGGCAACACTTGGTTTTTCTGCAATACAAACTTTCATTTTAAATAATTAATCATGTGATTGAGCCAAATAACTTTGACAAAAACAAATATAACGGAAACTTTTACGAGTTTAAAAGAAAGATATCCACAGTTTAACTAAGGCATTGTATTAACTTTATATCATGAATAAAACATTAATACTAGTACTCATTGTTTTCAGCCAGTTTTTTGGAACGTCGCTATGGTTTAGTACCAACGCTATCCTATCTAGTTTAGCAAGAGTACACCAGCTAGATAGTCAAAACCTGCTTGCTAATCTGACAATCGCAACTCAGCTGGGCTTTATCGTAGGAAGCCTTCTCTATGCGTTCTTAGGCTTGGCGGATAGATTCTTTGCGAACATTGTATTTAGCATTAGTATTGTTCTAGCCGCATTAGCTAACGCTTCCATACTGATCCCTAACCTAAATTTTCCATTGGTTTTTCTCTTTAGGCTACTAACAGGATTCTTTCTTGCAGGAGTATATCCCGTGGGGATGAAAATAGCCGCATACTTTTTCCCAAAATCAGTTAGCAGCGCTTTAGGGGTGTTGGTTGGTGCATTAGTTTTGGGAACTTCTTTTTCACATTTTACAATGAGTTTCGATATTAAATTGACATGGGAAGCTGTTATTTACTCTAGTTCAGGATTAGCTGTTTTGGGAGGGATTTTAATTCTTTTTTTGAAAACACCCCCCAAAGAAAATATTCAGACTATGAAAATCAACACCTTGCCTTTACTGTTCAAGAAGAAAAAATTTAAAACCGCAACTTTTGCTTACTATGGCCACATGTGGGAACTCTATACTTTTTGGACTTTTATACCTCTACTCATCACCACTTATAAAGCAAATCAAGACTCCCTATTAAATAGTAATTTATTGACATTTATGATCATCAGCATAGGTGCTTTGGGCTGTGTACTTGTAGGAAAAATAGCTGTCAAAAAAGACCTCACCAAAATAACTAAAATAGCACTAATGACCTCGGGTATCTGTTGTCTTCTATGCCCTCTAAGCTTCTACTTTCCTACGTATATCTTTGTTCCTTATTTGATGATTTGGGGGATCAGTGTTGTCGCAGATTCTCCATTGCTTTCTACTTTGATAAACGATACTTGCGATCCTAATCACAATGGTACAGGCTTAACTATTTCAACATCCATTGGTTTTTTTACAACGATCATAAGCCTTTACCTTTTCAATATATTGTTGAATACAATGCCAATCCAATATGTATTTACATGCCTAGCTTTGGGGCCATTCCTAAGTGTTTATTTTTTAAGTCATAATAATTCGGACCCCATAGTTTGATACACTTAAAACTTTAAAGGCTTCTATCGTGATCGCCTTTGATATTTCTACTAAAAACAAAAAACTTTCTGATATCTCAGAAAGTTTTTTGTTTTGTAAACTAAGAAATAGTTTATTTCTATTTATTCAAATACATTTTTCTCCTTGAATACAATTCGTAAAAAGCATCATCCTTTAAACTATCGATAAATAAAATAGCTTCACCCGTAGATTTCATTTCGGGTCCTAATTTTTTATCAACATTAGGGAACTTGTTGAATGAGAATACAGGTTGTTTAATTGCATACCCCTCTAGTTGAGGATTAAAGTTAAAATCTGTCACTTTATTTACACCTAGCATCACTTTAGTTGCATAGTTCACATAAGGTTCTCCATAGGCTTTTGCAATAAAAGGTACCGTACGAGAAGCCCTTGGATTGGCTTCGATAATATAAACAGTATCATTTTTAACAGCAAACTGTATGTTGATCAATCCTACTGTTTTGAGTGCTACAGCTATATTTTTAGTATGATCTTTAATTTGTTGAATCACAAACTCTCCTAAGTTAAATGGTGGTAAAGTTGCATTCGAATCTCCCGAGTGAACACCACAAGGCTCTATGTGCTCCATAATACCAATGATATAGACATTTCCATCAGCATCACAGATTGCATCAGCTTCTGCTTCAATAGCTCCATCTAAATAATGATCTAACAACAATTTATTTCCTGGAATAGAACGCAGTAAACTAACGACATGCTCTTCTAATTCTTCCTTGTTGATCACAATTTTCATCCCTTGCCCACCTAGAACATAAGAAGGACGTACTAAGATAGGAAAGTCTAAAGAATCTGCGATATCTAAAGCTTCGTCGGCATTTGTTGCTATTCCAAATTTTGGAAAAGGAATATCCAAAGAAGTCAGCATGTCAGAAAAACGACCTCTATCTTCTGCTAAGTCCAATGCTTCAAAACTAGTCCCCATGATTTTAACTCCATAAGCTTCTAATTTTTCTGCTAATTTTAAAGCTGTCTGCCCCCCTAACTGGACTATAACGCCCTCTGGTTTTTCATGACGGATAATGTCATAAATATGCTCCCAAAAAACAGGCTCAAAATACAATTTATCTGCAGTATCAAAATCAGTAGAAACTGTTTCTGGGTTACAATTGATCATAATTGTCTCATAACCTGCTTCTTTAGCTGCCAATACTCCATGAACACAACAGTAATCAAACTCGATTCCTTGACCAATCCTGTTTGGTCCAGAACCTAATACAACTACTTTTTTCTTATCTGATACCACAGACTCATTGTGAGCGTAAGGTTGCCCATTTGCTAAAGTCATTGTATTTTCAAATGTTGAGTAGTAATAAGGTGTAGAAGCTTCAAATTCTGCAGCACAAGTATCTACTAACTTGTAGACACGATTGATATTCATCTCTGAACGTTTGTTGTACACCTCTGATTCCTTGCAGACCAACATGTGTGCAATTTGTCTGTCACCATACCCTTTTTGTTTTGCCTCTAACATCAAAGCTTTTGGCAATGTTTCTAAAGTGTACTGTGAAATTTCTTTCTCCAAAGCAAATAATTCTTCGTACTGCTTCAAGTACCACATATCTATTTTAGTAATGTCGTAAATTTTCTTTAGCGAGATTCCAGCTTTTATCGCATCATAGATAGTGAATACGCGATCCCATGAGGCATTGGTCAATTTGGAAATAATAGTATCGTAATGAGTTTCCTCTTTACCATCTGCTCCTAGACCATTTCGCTTGATTTCTAGCGACTGAGTGGCTTTGTGCAAGGCTTCTTGAAAAGAACGTCCAATCCCCATCACTTCACCAACAGCCTTCATTTGTAATCCTAAAGTTCTATCACAACCTTCAAACTTATCAAAATTGAAACGAGGAATTTTTACGATTACATAATCTAAAGTAGGCTCAAACAAAGCTGATGTATTACCTGTAACTTGATTATTTAACTCATCCAAGTTGTATCCTAATGCTAATTTTGTTGCTATTTTTGCGATTGGATACCCTGTTGCTTTTGATGCTAAGGCTGACGAACGAGACACACGAGGATTAATTTCAATTGCAATAATATCTTCTTTTTCATCAGGAGAAACAGCAAACTGTACATTACAACCTCCTTCAAAATCACCAATAGAGCGCATCATATGTATAGCCATATCTCGCATTTTTTGGAAGGTACTATCACTTAAGGTCATTGCTGGTGCTACCGTAATAGAATCTCCTGTATGAATTCCCATAGGATCCATATTTTCGATAGAACAGACAATAACTACGTTGTCATTGGCATCACGTAACAATTCTAATTCATATTCTTTCCATCCCATCATCGCTTTGTCGATCATTACCTCATGGATAGGTGAAATCTCTAACCCCGTAGACAATAGATCATCAAAATCTTCTTCTTTATAAACTATAGATGCTCCTGCTCCTCCAAGGGTAAAAGAAGATCTGATACACAAAGGAAACCCAAATTCTTGAGCAATCTCTTTTCCTTTTAAGAAAGAAGTAGCTGTTGCTTGTGGCGCCATATCTACACCTATCTTCCCCATCAGTTCACGGAACTTCTCTCTATCCTCTGTAACATTGATTGCGTCAATATCTACCCCAATCATTTCAACATTAAAGTCTTCCCAAATTCCTTTTTCATCTGATTCAATACACAAATTCAATGCCGTCTGACCTCCCATGGTAGGTAGTACTGCGTCAATATTTGGATGGGCTTCTAAAATTTCTCTGATGGACTTTGTAGTCAAAGGCTTCAAATAAACATGATCCGCTAATGACGGATCCGTCATGATTGTTGCAGGATTAGAATTGATTAAAGTTACTTCAATTCCCTCTTCTTTTAATGAACGGATAGACTGAGAACCAGAATAATCAAACTCACAAGCTTGACCAATTACAATAGGTCCTGAACCAATAATTAAAACCGATTTGATTTTAGGATTTTTAGGCATACGTTTAATTTTATGACAAAGATAATAACTGATTATCTTCGGTTGAACTAGATTCTAAAAAAATTTCAAAAAAAAGGTGTTACTTAAAAGTAACACCTATATTAATATAATGAAAAAATCATTATTTCTTATGTCTTGGAGATGAAGAAACAGTAGTGCTAACTCTTCCTTTAGCTCTTCTTCTTGCTAAAACTTTACGTCCATTAGCTGAAGCCATTCTCTCTCTGAAACCATGTTTGTTTCTTCTCTTTCTATTCGATGGTTGATACGTTCTTTTCATTGTATGATATCTTACGTCGTTTTTTTATTGCTATTTCTTACAGGCGATAAGGGTTACTTAAAGCGTTTGCAAATATAATTGATTATTTAAGAATTACAAATGTTTTTTATTTAAAAATTGAAGTTTTTTTTACTTGATAAAAGCAATAGAACTAAAGAAGTATTTCCTTTTGTGCGCGCTCTTGTGAACTCCTAAAAAAACCAAAAACATAATCTTTTTTCTCCTATCTAAACGAACATACCGTCTTTGTCTGTAAATAATTATCCTCTAATCACACTATTCCCAATCAAAAAAGTGTTGGATTACAATACTACAATTGATTTTCGGGTTCATTACAGCCTTCCTCAATTTATAAGGAAATCCTTTGTGCAACATGTTTTAAGATTTACAACGTAGAAAAATAAAAACTATCCTAAAATGTACCTACTAATTTTCCATATTTTTCTGTAGAAATTGTACTTTTGCACAAACGTTATATGAATGACTAATACAAAATATATTTTTGTAACCGGTGGAGTTACTTCATCTTTAGGTAAAGGAATTATTGCTGCTTCTCTAGCAAAATTATTACAAGAAAGAGGTTACAGAGTTACAATACAAAAATTTGACCCCTACATTAATATCGATCCCGGTACATTGAATCCATATGAACATGGTGAATGTTTTGTTACCGATGATGGAGCAGAAACAGATTTAGACTTAGGACATTATGAACGCTTCTTAGATGTCAACACTTCTCAAGCAAACAATGTAACCACAGGAAGAGTATACCAATCAGTTATTGATAAGGAACGTAAAGGTGAGTTTTTAGGAAAAACTGTACAGGTTGTTCCTCATATTACCAATGAAATTAAAGAACGCATCCAGATTTTAGGAAAAACTGGGGAATATGATGTAATCATCACTGAACTTGGAGGTACTGTTGGAGATATTGAATCTTTGCCATATGTTGAATCTGTACGTCAATTGACTTGGGAACTTGGAGAAAACAACTCTGTGGTCGTCCATTTGACTTTGATTCCATATTTGGCTGCTGCTGGTGAATTAAAAACCAAACCTACACAGCATTCTGTAAAAATGATGATGCAAAATGGTTTAAATCCTGACATATTGGTTTGTAGGTCTGAGCATTTTATTTCTGAGGACATCAAACGAAAACTGGCTTTGTTCTGTAATGTAAAGAAAGAAGAAGTAATTTCATCATTAGATGCTGAAACGATTTATGACGTTCCAAACATGATGTTACACGAAGGTCTGGATAAAGTGGTCATGAAAAAATTAGCACTAACAAGTAAAACCGAACCTAAGTTGATGGAATGGAATAAATTTGTTGAAAAACATAAAAACCCATTACACAAAATCAAAATAGGAGTGATTGGAAAATATGTAGAATTACAAGATGCATATAAATCTATCGCCGAAGCTTTTATCCATGCAGGATCTTCGCAAAGAGTTAAAGTAAAAGTAGAATGGATCCATTCTGAAAATATCACTAAAGATAACGTAGATAAAAAACTAAACGGACTGAGTGGAATTATGGTTGCCCCAGGTTTTGGAAATAGAGGTACTGAAGGGAAAATAGAAACCATACGCTATGCAAGAGAAAATAAGATACCTTTCATGGGGATTTGTTTAGGAATGCAAATGGCAGTTATTGAATTTTCTCGCAACGTGCTAGGCTTAGAGAAAGCCAACTCTACCGAAATGGATAAAGATGTAAACCATCCAGTAATCAATTTGATGGAAGATCAGAAAGAAATAACAGACATGGGAGGAACCATGCGATTAGGAGCTTGGGATTGCGTTTTGGACAAAGGATCTAAAGCTTTTGAGGCCTACGCAAAAGAAAATATTTCTGAAAGGCATCGCCACCGATACGAATTTAACAGCGAATTTAAATCACAAATTGAGGCTGCAGGAATGAAAGCCACTGGAGTGAACCCAAAAACAGGTTTGGTTGAAGTTGTGGAAATTCCATCTCATCCATGGTTTGTTGCTGTTCAATATCACCCTGAATATAAAAGTACAGTACTAAATCCTCATCCTCTGTTTAAGAGTTTTGTGAACGCTAGTTTAGAATATTTACAATCAAAATAAATCATAATAAGTAACTAAAAGGGTTTATGAGAAAATCATAGACTACTATTTTATAAAGATGGAAGAAAAAAAGAAATTAGACATTAGTCAAGTTATTGGTTTTGCATTGATCGGAGCCGTATTGGTTTGGTACACAATGACTCAAAAAAACAATGAGCCTCTGGTAGAAACTCCACAGACAGAAAACACAACTTCAATCCCCACAGAGAGTATTACTTCAAAGTCCAGCTTAGTAGATTCATTACGCCAAGCTGCTGCCACCCAAAAATATGGTGACTTTGCTTATTCAGCTGCTAGTGATACAGATGAAAAAGGGACAACTACATTGGAAAACAATGTTTTAAAATTAACCATTGCTAACAGAGGGGGGCAAATCATAGAAGCACAATTAAAAGAATACGAAAACTATCAAAAAAAACCATTGTTTCTTATTCAAGATAGCAATGCTGATTTTAATATTCAATTCAACACTCAAGACAACAAATCGATTCACACTAAGGATATGATTTTTGAGCCCTATTTCTCTAAGGAGGGGGAAAACCAAATTGCTTCATTAAAGTTGAAAGTATCTGAAACACAATATCTAGAATACAGATACGAGATAAAGCCTAACAACTATATGTTAGATTTTTCAGTGCGATCAGTAGGATTAGAAAATATTATCAGCAGGAATAATGAAATCGATCTGGAATGGGAAATGACAACAAAACGTCAAGAGAAAAGCATCAAGTACGAAAATCAGATGACAGCGCTCCATTACGAAAAAGAAGAGGGCAAATACGATGATTTGTCAGTAGGTGCTGAAGATAGTGAAACTGAAGAAAATGTAGATTGGATTGCTTACAAACAACACTTCTTCTCCACAATACTATTGACAAACACACCTTTTGAAAAGGCTAGCTTAATGTCTGAGTCGTTAGTTGTAGACGCACTCACTGATACCATTGATACTAAAAAATTCAACACGACTGCTCAATTAAACCTAACGAATGGTGCGTTAAATTACGATATGAATATATACATTGGACCAAATGTACACGAAGATTTATCCTCATATAACAAAGGGATTGAAAATGTGATGAACTTAGGATGGGGGATTTTTGGCTGGATCAATAGAAATGCATTCATTCCCATCTTTCATTTCTTAAGTGGTTTTATTGGAAACTTTGGTATCGTTATCATTTTGATGACTCTAGTTGTACGATTGTTAATGTCACCTTTGGTCTACAAATCATATGTTTCAAGTGCAAAGATGAAAGTTCTAAAACCAGAAATGGATGCTATCAATGCTAAATTCCCTGGAAAAGATAACCAAATGAAGCGACAATCTGAAGTGATGGCTTTACAGCGTAAATCAGGAGTAAACATGATGGCTGGATGTATTCCTGCATTGTTACAAATGCCTGTTTTCTTCGCTTTATTTAGATTTTTCCCTTCGGAAATAAGTTTAAGACAGCAACCCTTTTTGTGGGCAGATGATTTGTCTTCTTATGATAGTGTGTTTGAATGGTCTACCCAAATCCCTGTGTTGTCTAGTTTCTATGGAAACCATTTTAGTTTGTTCCCAGTATTGGCTTCAGTTGCGATTTTCTTTTATATGAGAATGAATCAGGGTCAGCAAATGAGTATGCAACAGCCTACTCAAGAAGGAATGCCAGACATGCAAAAATTAATGAAAACAATGATGTATTTCTCTCCTCTTATGATGTTGTTTTTCTTCAATAATTATGCATCTGGATTGAGTTTGTATTATTTTGTTTCTAACCTACTCACACTTAGTATCATGTACGTTATTAAAACTTATGTAATCGATGAAGAAAAAATCTTAGCAAAAATACAGGAAAACAGAAAGAAGCCTAAGAAAACAAGTAAGTTTAAACAACGATTAGACGAAGCTATGAAACAAGCGCAAGAACAACAAGCCAAACAGAAAGGAAAAAAGTAACAATATAGATAAACCTAAACTTTACAGAAGAACCCCTAATGGTATGTACCGTTAGGGGTTCTTATTTTTTTACTAGAATTGACTACATTCTGTTCGCTTTGATCTATGACCCTCAAAAGGAAACTTTCCTTTCAAATCTTCTAAGCTTCACCGATTGGTCCAAAGTTGATTGGAAAATCTTGTTGTTCGAATTCCTTAATCTCTCCTACTTGTGCCTCAAAACGTTTGATATTATCAATTAAAGCTTTCGCCAATCGTTTGGCATGCTGAGGCGTTAACACGATTCTGGATTTTACTTTTGCCTTGGGAATTCCTGGCATAATATTCACAAAATCTACAACAAACTCTGAGTTTGAGTGGTTAATTATAGCTAAATTAGAATAAGTACCTTCTGCGATTTCGGGTGACAATTCTATGTTGATGTTTCCTTCTTTTCCTTTAGTTTCTTCCATGTTGAGATTGTATTTATATGCACACTAAAGTAATTATAATTATGTAGCAAAAAAAACGGATTCCTAATGGAATCCGTTTTCTTTAAAACATAAGTTTATAAAGTCTAACTAGGCTTCAAAACTTCTTTCTATTTCCTCTTTAGGACCAACAATGACATTGTTGTAAGATCTCATACCTGTTCCGGCAGGAATCTTTTTACCAACGATAACATTCTCTTTTAATCCTTCTAAGTAGTCAATTTTACCATTTACAGCTGCCTCATTCAACACTTTAGTTGTTTCTTGGAACGATGCTGCTGATATAAACGATTTGGTCTGTAAAGATGCTCTTGTAATCCCTTGTAAGATTTGCTCTGCCGTTGCTGGTTTTGCATCTCTTGCTTCGATTAGAGCTTTGTCTTCTCTTTTCAATCTTGAATTCTCATCTCTTAATTGACGAGCAGAAATAATTTGACCTGCTTTGAAGACTTCAGACGCTCCTGCATCTTCAACTACCTTCATCCCATAAATCTCATCATTTTTTTCAATAAAGTCATTTTTATGGATCAAAGAATTTTCTAAGAATAGCGTATCTCCAGAATCTATAATTCTAACTTTACGCATCATTTGACGGACAACCACTTCGTAATGCTTGTCATTAATCCTTACTCCTTGTAAACGATAAACTTCTTGAATTTCGTTTACTATATACTCTTGTACTTTAGAAGGTCCTTGAATTCTCAAGATGTCTTCTGGTGTGATAGAACCATCTGATAAAGCCATTCCCGCTTTTACGTAGTCATTCTCTTGTACCAAAATTTGGTTAGACAATTTAATCAAGTATTTCTTGATATCTCCAAATTTAGACTCTACAATAATCTCACGGTTACCTCGCTTGATTTTACCAAAGGAAACAACACCATCTGTCTCTGCAACAACTGCTGGGTTAGATGGATTACGAGCTTCAAATAATTCTGTTACTCGTGGCAAACCTCCTGTGATATCTCCAGCCTTTCCAGACTTACGAGGAATCTTAACTAATGTCTTACCTGTTTCTATTTCTTCTCCATCATCAACCATCAAATGAGCACCAAGAGGTAAAGAATAAGAACGCAATGTACTTCCATCTTTATCTTGAATAAGAATAGCAGGAATTTTCTTCTTGTCTTTGGACTCGATAATTACTTTTTCTTGGAAACCTGTTTGTTCATCAATTTCAACTGAATAATTCACCCCTTGTTCTAAATCTTCAAAAGCTATTTTACCTCCAAACTCAGAAACGATGACTCCGTTAAATGGATCCCATTGACAGATTGCATCTCCTTTGTTGATCTTGGTTTGTCCATTCACAAAAATGTAAGATCCATAAGGAATTACAGTATTACTCAATACTGTTCCTATTTTATCATCTAAAATCTTAGCTTCAGCAGTACGAGAAATAACGATTTCTACTGGATCTCCTTGTGGGTTCTTACCCGGTACCGTAACCAAATCATCAATCACCAAACGACCGCTAAACTTAGCTGTCAATTTATTGTCTTCTGAAATGTTCCCTGCTACCCCTCCAACGTGGAAAGTACGCAAAGTCAACTGTGTACCTGGTTCTCCAATGGACTGTGCAGCAATAACTCCTACAGACTCTCCTATTTGAACCATATTACGCGTAGACATAGATTGTCCATAACACTTAGAACAAATTCCTCGTTTTGTTTCACACGTCAATGGTGAGCGAACTTCGACAGTATCTAATCCAGACTCTTCAATCACAAGCGCTAACTCTTCAGTAATTTCTGAACCAGCAGCTACTAAAACTTCGTGGTTTACAGGATCTTTAACATCATGCAATGCTACACGCCCAACAATACGTTCACTTAAAGGCTCAACGATTTCATCATTTTTCTTTAACGGAGATACCTCTAAACCTCTTAAAGTACCACAATCAAACTCGTTGATGATTACATCTTGTGCAACATCAACCAAACGACGAGTTAAGTATCCTGCATCGGCTGTTTTTAATGCGGTATCGGCAAGACCTTTACGGGCACCGTGTGTAGAAATAAAATACTCTAAAATTGATAAACCTTCCTTAAAGTTAGATAAAATTGGGTTTTCGATAATTTCTCCTCCAGAGGAAGTAGATTTTTTTGGCTTAGCCATCAATCCACGCATACCTGTCAACTGACGAATTTGTTCTTTAGAACCACGGGCTCCAGAATCTAGCATCATATACACAGAGTTAAATCCTTGTTGATCTTCTCTCAAACGCTTCATCGACAATTCTGTCAATTGGTTGTTTGTAGATCCCCAAATATCAATCACTTGGTTATAACGCTCTTTATTCGTTAACATACCCATGTTGTAGTTTTGAATGATCACATCCACTTCAACATTTGCGTCAGCAATCATTTGCTGCTTTTCTGCTGGAATAATTATATCTCCTAATGAGAATGACAAACCTCCTTTAAAGGCAAATTTGAATCCCATATCCTTGATATTATCTAAAAACTTTCCTGTTGTTGGAATATCTGTAGTTTTCAAAACTTTTGCGATAATTCCACGTAGAGATTTTTTAGTTAAAATATCATTTATATATCCTGCTGCTGCGGGTACATGTTCGTTAAATAAAACCCTACCAACAGTCGTTTCTATAATTCTTGTTACTTGATTTCCTTGCTCATCAACATCCTGAGTTTTAACTTTAATCCCTGCGTTTAATTCCACAGCTTTTTCATTGAAAGCAATGGTTACTTCCTCAGGGGAATAAAATGTTAACCCTTCACCTTTTACCGTATGGTTTTCATCAGTAACACGCAATTTGGTCATGTAATAAAGACCCAATACCATATCCTGAGAAGGTACTGTAATTGGAGCACCATTAGCAGGATTCAAGATCGAATGAGAACCTAACAATAACATTTGAGCTTCTAAAATAGCTTCTGGACCTAATGGCAAGTGAACTGCCATCTGATCCCCATCAAAATCGGCGTTAAATGCCGAACAGACTAATGGATGCAACTGAATGGCTTTACCTTCTATCAACTTTGGCTGGAAAGCCTGGATTCCTAGACGGTGTAAAGTTGGCGCACGGTTCAATAATACTGGGTGTCCTTTAATTACATTCTCTAAAATATCCCATACAACCGGTTCTTTCTTATCTATTATTTTTTTAGCAGACTTAACTGTTTTTACAACACCACGCTCAATCAGCTTACGAATGATAAATGGTTTGTACAATTCAGCTGCCATATCCTTAGGAATACCACATTCGGATAAAGCCAAAGTAGGACCTACAACAATTACAGAACGAGCAGAATAATCGACACGTTTCCCTAGTAAATTTTGACGGAAACGACCTTGTTTTCCTTTCAATGAATCTGATAAAGATTTTAAAGGCCTGTTAGATTCTGTCTTTACTGCTGAAGATTTACGAGTGTTATCAAATAATGAATCTACAGATTCTTGTAACATACGTTTTTCATTACGCAAAATCACCTCTGGAGCTTGAATTTCTACCAAACGCTTCAGACGATTGTTACGAATAATTACTCTACGGTATAAATCATTCAAATCAGAGGTTGCAAAACGACCACCGTCCAAAGGAACTAAAGGACGTAATTCTGGCGGAATTACTGGAATGGCCTTTAGAATCATCCAAGATGGATTATTTTCTCTATTCTTTTGAGATTCGCGGAAAGCTTCAACAACGTTCAAACGCTTTAAAGCTTCTGTTTTTCGTTGCTTTGAGGTTTCTGTATTCGATTTGTGACGCAATTCATAAGAAAGCGATTCTAAATCTATACGATCCAACAAATCAATCAAACATTCTGCACCCATTTTAGCAATAAATTTATTAGGATCATCATCATCCAAATATCTATTATCTAATGGTACGGTTTCTAAAATATCTAAATATTCTTCCTCAGTCAAGAAATCCATTTTTTGCAATGGAGTTCCATCTAACTGAGTTGCATTACCCGGTTGTATCACTACGTATCTTTCGTAGTAGATAATCATATCTAACTTTTTAGAAGGCAACCCTAAAAGGTATCCCATCTTGTTAGGTAATGATCTAAAATACCAAATGTGAGCAATAGGAACCACCAAATTGATGTGTCCTACTCTATCTCTTCGTACTTTCTTTTCTGTAACTTCTACACCACATCGATCACAAACAATCCCTTTGTAACGAATTCTCTTGTATTTACCACAAGCACATTCAAAGTCTTTGATTGGTCCGAAAATTCGTTCACAAAACAAACCATCTCTTTCTGGTTTGTGTGTACGGTAATTGATTGTTTCTGGTTTTAAAACTTCACCGTGAGAGGCTTCTAAAATAGACTCTGGTGATGCTAAACCAATAGAAATTTTTTCAAATTTCTTTTGTGTAGGGTTTTTATCGTTATTTCTTGCCATGATTTCTTTTTTAGTCTTTAGTAATTCAACACAAAGTGTTTGTTACAACACCTTGTGTTCATACTTAATACTCAGTTATTCTTCTAATCTTACGTCTAATCCTAAACCTTTCAATTCGTGCATTAATACGTTGAATGATTCTGGCAAACCTGGTTCTGGCATTGGTTCTCCTTTTACGATTGCTTCGTAAGTTTTGGCTCTACCAATTACATCATCAGATTTTACTGTTAAAATTTCACGTAAGATACTAGAGGCTCCATAGGCTTCTAATGCCCATACTTCCATCTCTCCAAAACGTTGACCACCAAATTGAGCTTTACCTCCTAATGGTTGTTGTGTAATTAAAGAGTACGGTCCTATAGAACGTGCGTGCATCTTATCCTCAATCATGTGACCCAACTTAATCATATAGATGATCCCAACCGTTGCGGGTTGATCAAAACGTTCTCCTGTTCCACCATCATACAAGTAAGTGTGTCCAAATCTTGGAATTCCTGCTTCGTCTGTTAAGGCGTTAATTTGATCTAATTTTGCACCATCAAAAATTGGAGTTGCATACGTTTGATCTAATTTTTGTCCTGCCCATCCTAAAACAGTTTCGTATATCTGTCCTATGTTCATACGAGAAGGTACTCCTAACGGATTCAAAACGATATCTACTGGGGTTCCGTCTTCCAAGAAAGGCATTTCTTCTTGACGTACAATACGAGCAACAATACCTTTGTTACCGTGACGTCCTGCCATCTTGTCTCCTACTTTTAGTTTACGTTTTTTCGCAATATAAACTTTAGCTAATTTCAATACTCCTGCTGGTAATTCATCTCCAATTGTAATGGCAAATTTCTTACGTCTTAACGCACCTTGTAAATCACTAACCTTAATTTTATAATTGTGGATTAATTCCGCAACTAAATTATTTAAATGATCATCTGTTGTCCAAGAACCTTTTGTCAAATGTGTAAAATCTGTTACAGAATTTAACATTTTCAACGTGTACTTTTTACCCTTTGGAAAAACTTCTTCTCCTAAATCATTCTGAACTCCTTGCGAAGTTTTTCCTGAAATTAGAGCAAACAACTTCTCAATTAAATTGTCTTTTAAAGATTCGAAATCATGAGTATATCTAGCTTCTAAAGCTTCAATCTCCTCTTTATCTCTAATTCTCTTAGACTTATCCTTAACTGCTTTCTTAAACAATTTTTTACCTATAACTACTCCTCTTAATGATGGAGAAGCTTTCAACGAAGCATCTTTTACATCGCCTGCTTTGTCTCCAAAGATCGCACGTAATAATTTTTCTTCTGGTGTTGGGTCTGACTCTCCTTTTGGCGTAATCTTACCAATTAAGATATCCCCTGGTTTCACTTCAGCACCAATACGAATCATTCCGTTTTCATCAAGGTCTTTGGTTGCCTCCTCAGAAACATTAGGAATATCGTTGGTTAACTCTTCAGCACCTAGTTTTGTGTCTCTAACATCTAAAGAATATTCATCAATATGAATAGAAGTAAAGATGTCTTCTCTTACTACTTTTTCAGAAATCACAATCGCATCCTCAAAGTTGTACCCTTGCCATGGCATAAAGGCAACTTTCATATTACGTCCTAATGCCAATTCACCTTTCTGTGTAGCATATCCTTCACATAATACTTGTCCTTCTTCAACAGTATCCCCAACTTTTACAATGGGTTTTAAGTTGATGGATGTTCCCTGGTTTGTTTTTCTAAACTTAATCAAGTCATAAGAAACTTCGTTCGAATCAAAACTAACAGAAGCTTCTTGCTCTGTTCTTTCATAACGAATAGTAATCTTATTTGCATCAACATAAATAACTTCTCCGGCACCTTGTGCGTTGATTAAGATTCTTGAATCTTTTGCAACTCTACGCTCTAACCCAGTTCCTACAATAGGTGCTTCTGGTCGTAATAAAGGTACTGCTTGTCTCATCATGTTAGATCCCATCAATGCACGGTTGGCATCATCATGTTCTAAGAAAGGAATCAATGAAGCTGATATAGACGCAATCTGGTTTGGAGATACATCCATGTAATCTATATCTTGTGGAGTTACCACAGGATAATCAGCCTCTTCACGAGCAATAACCTTATCCAAGTTGATCTTTCCATCCTTCGCTATATCAATGTTTGACTGTGCAAACTTCATCCCTTCTTCTTCCTCTGCACTCAAGTAAGTTGGTGCATCAACGATGTTGACTTTCCCTTCGTCTACTTTGTGGTATGCGGTTTCAATGAATCCTAGATTGTTCACTTTTGCATATACTGCTAAAGAAGAAATCAATCCAATGTTTGGACCTTCTGGTGTTTCAATAGGACACAAACGCCCGTAGTGAGTATAGTGAACATCACGAACCTCAAACCCTGCTCTTTCTCTAGATAAACCTCCAGGTCCTAAAGCAGACAATCTACGTTTGTGAGTAATCTCAGCTAGTGGATTGGTTTGATCCATAAATTGAGACAACTGGTTTGTTCCAAAGAAAGAATTGATGACTGAAGACAAAGTCTTAGCATTGATCAAGTCAATTGGTGTAAATACTTCGTTATCACGAACGTTCATTCTTTCTCTAATGGTACGAGCCATACGAGACAATCCTACTCCAAATTGAGCAGCTAATTGTTCTCCAACCGTACGCACACGCCTATTAGATAAGTGATCAATGTCATCAATCTCTGCTTTTGAGTTGACCAACTCAATTAAGTTTTTGATGATGGTAATGATATCATTCTTTGTCAAAACTTTCTGGTCCAAAGACTCATTCAATCCTAACTTTTTGTTCATTCTAAAACGACCAACTTCTCCTAAGTTATAACGTTGTTCAGAGAAGAATAATTTTTCAATAATTCCTCTGGCAGTCTCCTCATCTGGCGGCTCAGCATTACGAAGTTGTCTATATATATGTTCTACAGCCTCTTTCTCAGAGTTTGTAGGGTCTTTCTGTAATGTATTGTGTATGATCGAGTAATCACCGCTTTCATTATCCTCTCGGTGTAACAAAATGGTTTTAACTCCTGTTTCTACAATTTCTTCAATGTGGTCTTTCTCTAAAATGGTATCGCGATCAAATACGATCTCGTTACGCTCTATAGAAACCACTTCTCCTGTGTCTTCATCTACAAAGTCTTCAAACCATGTTCTTAATACACGAGCTGCTAACTTTCGTCCCAATACTTTCTTTAGTCCTGACTTGGACACTTTAACTTCTTCTGCAAGGTCAAAGATTTCTAAGATATCTTTATCTCTTTCGAACCCAATGGCACGGAATAAAGTAGTAACAGGTAATTTTTTCTTTCTATCAATATAAGCATACATCACTTGATTGATATCGGTCGCAAATTCTATCCAAGATCCTTTAAAAGGAATAACTCTCGCAGAATATAATTTTGTACCGTTTGCATGGAAAGATTGCCCAAAGAAAACCCCTGGAGACCTGTGTAATTGTGAAACAATAACACGCTCTGCACCATTGATAATGAATGTACCTGAATTGGTCATGTAAGGTATGGTACCTAAGTACACATCTTGCACAATCGTTTCAAAGTCCTCATGTTCAGGATCTGTACAGTATAGTTTCAATCTTGCCTTCAGAGGCAAGCTATACGTCAACCCTCGCTCAATACACTCTTCTAGTGAGTATCTTGGTGGATCTACAAAGTAGTCTAAAAATTCTAACACAAAATTGTTGCGTGTGTCAGTAATTGGAAAATTGTCCATAAAGGTTTTGTACAAACCTTCATCGCTTCTTTCGTCAGCCTTAGTTTTCAACTGGAAAAAGTCTTGGAAAGACTTAATCTGAATATCTAAAAAGTCCGGATATTCTGTACTTAGTTTGGCTGAAGCAAAGTTAACTCTTGTATTATTTTTCGTTGCCAAAGGTGAAAAAATTTAAGTGAATTAATAATTCTATTTTCTTTTCTAAATCATTTTTTTTGTTTGCGATAAACAAGGAACTACTTTAACGCAAAAAATGGTTTAGGTCTAACCCACGTGGGAAAGACCTAAACCGATTAGGTTTTGTAGGGTAAAAATTACTTTAACTCTACAGCTGCTCCTACCTCTTCTAAAGAAGCTTTGATTCCTTCAGCTTCTTCTTTAGAAACTCCTTCTTTAATGTTAGATGGTACTTCATCAACCAATCCTTTTGCTTCTTTTAATCCTAAACCAGTTAACTCTTTTACAGCTTTAACTACTTTTAATTTAGAAGATCCAGCATCTTTCAATACTACATCGAATTCAGTTTGTGCTTCTGCAGCATCTCCTCCTGCAGCGGCTCCTCCTGCAACTGCTACTGCAGCTGCTGGCTCGATACCATACTCATCTTTTAAGATAGTAGCTAATTCATTTACTTCTTTAACTGTTAAGTTAACTAATTGTTCTGCGAAATCTTTTAATTCTGCCATTTTGATTCTGTTTGTACGTCTGTTACAACGTGGTGTATTATAAATTTATTTGTGCGCTAATTATTCTGCTGCTGCTTCTGTAGATGCTTCTACAGCTTCACCAGCTTTGTCTGTACGATCCTCATTGGTCAACGCTGAAACAACGTTTTTGATTGGGGATTGTAGGATAGTGATGATGTCACCAATTAATTCTTCTTTAGATTTGATTGCAACTAAAGCAGACAACTGATCAGCTCCTATATATACTTCTTCAGCAATATAAGCTCCTTTCAACAATGGTTTTTCACCTTTTGATTTCTTTAAGAAATCTTGCATTACTTTTGCAGGAGCGTTTGCTACCGTAGCATAGAATACCGAGGTATTTCCTTTTAAAGTTGAAGGTAAGTCACCAAAATCCTTATCAGACTTCTCCATTGCTTTCTCTAGCAATGTATTTTTCACTACAGATAATTGAACATCTGCTTTAAAACAAGCTCTTCTTAAGTTAGAAGTTGCAGTAGCATCTAAACCTGAAATATCGGCTAAATAAATCACTGAACTCTCTGCTAATTGGCTTGTTAAATCTTCAATTACTTGAAATTTTTCTTCTCTTGTCATTGTGTATGAGTTTTAACAGCTAATTAAAGCGATTTAAGGTCTAACTGAACCGAAGGAGACTGTGTTGAAGAGATGAAAGCACTCTTGATATAAGTTCCTTTTGCCGCAGTAGGCTTTAACTTAATAATTGTTTGAATTAATTCGTCAGCGTTGTCGTTTAATTTTTGAGCATCAAAAGACACTTTACCAACAGCAGCATGAATGATACCTGTTTTATCAACTTTAAAGTCAATCTTACCAGCTTTTACTTCTGTTACTGCTTTTTTGATATCCATAGTAACGGTTCCTGTCTTTGGATTAGGCATCAAACCTCTTGGTCCTAAAACACGTCCCAAAGGACCTAATTTCCCCATTACTGCTGGCATCGTAATGATAACATCAACGTCTGTCCAACCTGATTTTATCTTTGCTAAATACTCATCTAAACCAACATAATCTGCACCAGCTTCTTTAGCTTCTGCTTCTTTGTCTGGTGTAACCAATGCTAATACTTTGATATCTTTACCTGTACCATGTGGTAGAGTTACTACACCACGTACCATTTGATTTGCTTTTCTAGGATCAACCCCTAAACGAATCGCAACATCTACAGATGCATCAAAATTAGCTGATGTAATTTCTTTTACTAAAGAAGTTGCCTCACTCAAAGAATAAACTTTAGAACTGTCAATCTTAGCTTGAGCTTCTTTCTGCTTTTTTGTTAATTTTGCCATGTTTTTTGTTTATCGATTAAAATGGAGCGTCTCCGCTAACTGTTATACCCATTGATCTTGCAGTACCTGCAACCATTTTCATACCTGACTCCACAGTAAATGCGTTTAAGTCTGGCATTTTGTCTTCCGCGATAGCTTTTACTTGATCCCAAGTAATACTCGCAACTTTCTTACGGTTAGGTTCACCTGATCCACTTTTTAGTTTTGCAGCTTCTAAAATTTGAACTGCAGCTGGAGGAGTTTTAACAACAAACTCAAAAGACTTATCAGAATAGACAGTAATTGCCACTGGTAAAACCTTTCCTTGCTTGTCTTGGGTTCTAGCATTAAACTGCTTACAGAACTCCATAATATTAACTCCGGCAGCACCTAAAGCAGGACCTACTGGTGGTGAAGGATTTGCTTGCCCTCCCTTAACCTGTAATTTTACAACTTTACTTACTTCTTTTGCCATTTTTAATATAAAATTAAATTAAACCTTGTGTATTAGTTGGAAGCAAACACAAAATTAATTTGTAACACTCTATTTATTTACGATATTTTATCAACTTGCATATAGCTTAATTCTAACGGTGTCTTACGACCAAAAATCTTAACCATTACTTCAAGCTTTCTTTTTTCTTCATGTATGTTTTCGATCACACCATCAAAACCATTAAAAGGCCCGTCAATAACCTTAACCGTTTCTCCAACAGTGTAAGGAATTGCAATGTTATGATCTGGCTGAACAGTCAATTCATCAACTTTACCTAACATCCTATTGATTTCACTTTGCCTCATTGGAACCGGCTCACCTCCTTTGGTTTCACCTAGAAAACCAATCACACCTGTTACTGCTTTGATTACATGAGGTACTTCTCCAGCTAAATTAGCTTCTACCATAATGTACCCCGGAAAATACACACGCTCACGCGTTGCCTTTTTCCCGTTACGAACTTGAACAACTTTTTCTGTTGGCACCAATACCTGATCTACATAGTCTGATAAACCCAAGCGCGAAATTTCATTTTCAATGTAATTTTTTACCTTGTTTTCCTGACCACCAATAGCCCTAACCACATACCATTTCTTTACAGAATCAGCCATAATTTACTTTTGCTTTATAATATTAAAAAAACCTTCTAAGGTATTCTGAAACCCTTGATCTACCAAAAACACTGCGATTGCAAAAACAATCGTAAACAAAGCTACAACAACAGTAGATTTTTGAGCTTCCTCTTTGGAGGACCAAGTCATTTCGTCTTTCAACTCTGAAAATGACGATTTTATGTAATTAAAAATATTCATAATGTTTTCTTAAAAAGCCGTGCAAAGATATAAAATTATTTAACAACGAAATAGTTTTTTATATTCTTTTTATCAATACCAATGTACTTTTCCGTTTTCATATTTAAAAATACGCTCTTCATTTCCGCCCGAATAATTGTGTAGCAAATACAATGCCCCAACCGGAACTTTTTCAAAGCTAATGCACCGTGAATCATTCGCGATTTTTTTTCCCAGACCCTGCCAACCTTTATCCCAGTAAAACAACTCGTACTCTTGTCCTTCAAAAATAGTATTGGTATCGTTTCTTGGCATAAAATCCACACTGAAAACCGCTGAAGGCTCTTCAAATTTCAAACCCACCCATGCTTTGCCCCATTCTTCTTCTGGAGCATCAAAAAAAGTAGAAGGATCATCATCAAAGGCCATCCTTTTTTCTGCACCATATCCCCTGTAAGAGCGATTCGTTCCTATAAGTTCTCCTTTTAATTTAATGCTCCCCCTATTGTTTCGTCCATAGACATTAAAAATAGCAACATTACATCTTCCACTATCTTGTGCTGAGGATAGATATCGAATGTATTTGTACTTTCCTATTGTATCCATGGCTTTAATCGTCCTTAAATAGGGTTTGGGCTTTGCTTCAATCGTAGCCATAACATACGGCTTACGGAAATCTGCGTGATTTGACAGCTCTATCCTACCTCCAATCATATTTTTCAAATAATCATCCATTCGTTTGTGTAGTGGGTATTTTCGTTTGAGCGTGACGGTCTGTGTTTTATCCTTATTAGGAATCAACTGAGTTGCTTCTCCTTTTTCATTTACAACCACAGGATGCCCTGCAGATAGAAATTGTTGCTGTCGGTAATACAGAGGCAAATAAACAATTCCCCCTTCAACATTCTTAAACGTAGCCTCTTTTTGTTTTGAAACAGCCCAGTCTACAGACACCCATTCTTGATTGTCAAATACAGATAAATAGACATACTTTTCTTCACCATAGGTAGGGGATTCCAAGGGAATGGTAACATCGTATGTTTTCCCATACAAGTGAGTGACATCTTTAAGGTATGGCGATTTGAAAAAATCTGGAATTTTACTATGATCTTTCTCTATTTGTGCCAAGGTGGTTTCTTGTTTTGAAAAAGTTTTTCTAAACACTTTCCCTTTTTTGTCTTTTTCAAAATGAGGTACTTTAGGATTTGTCTCTGTTCCCATAAAGGGTACTGTGCGACCATCTTCTAGCAAAAGATAATTCCACGAATGTCCCATGCTTCTCCAAGGCCATTGAGGCACAAAATCTATTCCTACAGGTAGCCCTACAGAACGCATGGCTAACACTGCAAAGGTGGTTTCATCTTCACAAATCCCTAACTTAAATTTGTACATCTTATCGTAAGTAAGCCTTTTAGGGTACATATTCATTTCTATCATATTACTCAATACCTTTTTTAGAGAATCATTAATGATAGAACAAGCACTAATTCTGTCTATTTGAGGATTTGTTTTCATCACCCAACTAAAATTTTCATAGGCTTTTTTACGCCAGTGATGGATGGGCTCTCGGTCGGCTCTGTAAGGAAGAATCGTTTCGCAAAAATCGTCAAAAGACAAATCTTTTGCCCATGGTGACTTTTTCCACACCTCAAAAGAGGCGTCTATATTCTCAATTAAATAGTCGGATACCAAAACCTGGTTATCATATCTAATTTTAGTAAGCGTTGATTTGATGCCTTTGTATTTTTCTTCAAGAACAATAAGCTTTTGTAACGCAATACCGTATTTGGTCTCATTAGCTGGCAATTGCCCTCCAAATTCTTTGGGAGACAAAATAGAATCGTATTCTTTTGACAAAACATTACTCACCGCATAGTGCCCATCTATATTTTTTAGCAAAAACAATAAAGCTTTTATCTTTTGAGTTTCTCCTTTGTGTTTATAATGCGTAATGGCTTTGACAACCTCTAGGTTGTTTGCTAGTCTAGGGCTTAGTTCTTTGGTATACAATTCTATGTCATTACCACAACTTATGAAGAACAACAATATTAAAAAATAAAACAATCGTATTTTTTTCATCAAAATAATTAATTATGGGGCTTATGAGACATCTAATTCAACGGATCACTTAAGTTTTTAATCTTTCGTACCCATTCGAACTTTTACATATTCTTTACATACTTTCTCATTTCGTGTTTAATTTTTACAACTGATTTAGAATGTACCTTAGCAGGAGTAACCAATATCCTCTTTGCCAAATACAAGGCTTCATTTTTTAAGCCTATTTTATCGTATAGGTAGACCAATCTGTATTTAGGCAAAAATTTATGAGGCACCATACTGGTAGCCATTTCGTAGGCAGCCTTGGCTTGATCAAAATCACTCCTTTCTTCAAAAGAGATCCCCAAGTGCAAATACAAATCAGCTGTTTTCGTGTAGTGTGTTGCTTCTTGCAATATCTTAATCGCTTCTTCATATTCCTTATGCATCGTAAGTTCTATTCCGTAAGCACTTAAAAATCTCCCATTCGTTCTGTTTAACTCATACAAATTCTCTAACATTCTATAACGTGTTTTCCAATAAAACAATTGATTTGAACGGTCAATTTGATGCCCATAAATTTCTCTTTTAAATCTTTTGAATTCAGTATTTGATACTAAAACCATGAGGACACAAAGGGCACCACTTACCCAAACAATGATCTGCTTAGGAATTATAAAAAATGGATTTTTACCAAGGGATGAGGCAATGACAACCATAAAAAAAAAGACTAAAAATTGAATAGAAAAAATTTGAAAAGGATAGGTGAAAAATGACAAAACAACAAAGGAAAGTACCCCTCCATAACTTGCCAACAGCACATTGCTCATTTGTTTTCTTTGATGCCAATAGGCTAAAAAAACAAACGTTAACAGCAGTATGAAGAAAATAAAGCCTATCAGCCCTAGCTCTGCCAAAAAATAAAGATATTCGTTAAAGGGATGATTGATGTCATTGGCTAGAAATCGGTTTGGATCGTTTGGGTAATGTTCTAGATGAGAGGCTTGATAGGTAGGATACATACTTCCAAATTTATGAAAACCAACTCCTGTAAGTGGATCATCGGAAATCAACTCTATCGTTCGTTTCCATATAAAAACACGACCATTCGTCGAATCTTTTTTTAAATGAAATAGGGCATAACTTCCTAAAATAAATAGAATCAAAAACAAGGTTACAAAGAGCGGTTTTATATTGATGTTTGTACTGGTCATTTTTTTAATTTCTCTTCTGTATTTGACCATCAGCACAAATAAACTGCTCAATAATATTGCCACCCAAGAGGCTCTGGCTTGTGTAAAAAACACAGCCATCAAAGTAAGCATGAGGGTAACTCTACATAGATATTGTAAAATAGGAGTTTTTGCCGCATTCACAAAAACCAACATCCATGGAACAAGCATTCCTAAATAAGACGCCACCGCTCCAGAATTCCCCATAGCAGCCGTCATTCCAAGACCTTTATCAAATTCATTCAATAAAACATATTGGTACAATACCATAATGGAAGTCACAAAAGCGAGCACAAAAAACAAAGGGATCAATAAAAACAGGTATTTCTCTATAGAAACTGCTTGTAACTTTAGTCTAAAAATAACATAACAAACGACAACCGTAGTAGAGATAGAAATTTTTGAAGAGATATAGGAAATATCTGTGAACAAATGATTGATGTGCAAGATTAGAAAAAATAAAAGAACACAAATATCAATCTCATTTACCGCACAACCATATTGGGGTTTTAGGATTACATTTCTTAAAAAAAATAAGAAAGCAAAAATTGTCGTAGTCAAACCTATCCAAATTAGTTTTGGACCAAGAACAACATCTACAAAACCAGGATAGGACACAAATGGGGTTGCGAACATCAATACAAACGGTACCAAACATAAAATATGAAGCGCAAAATTTAAATTAAACTTGAATCTTAAATCTTTCAATTTTTTAAGTTTTCAATATTATACGCAACATTTATTCCGTCAATTACTTCTAAAGTAATATCGTGGGTATGGTTTCCATACATGATGTTTCCATTGCCTACATTTCCTAAAACATAATCATACCCATTGTTTTGGCTATACGTTTTGATATATTGATTGACCTCTTCATAAATAGGAACCAACCAACTATTTTTAATACTGTCCAGTTCTTTGTAAGATTTTTGTTGGCTGTGTTGGTGGATTCTTTCCATATCCATAATTTCATATTGTTTGTCCAACAATTCATTTTCCGTTAACTTTTTTTTGTGTTCTTGAAGCCATTCTATTTTTTCTTGAATGTCAATAGTGAATTTATCCAACTCTTGCTTGTGTTTTGATTCTTGTATTTTCCATCGACTATCTGCATCTTGCATCGCGTGATATTCTGCAATCACATCGTCAACATATACATAGGCTATTCTTTGTTGGTCTGTTTTAAAATATTGCAATGCAGACATCATCAAAGCAGTTGTCGCTATAACAACAGCTGTTTTGATGAGGTTAGCATACTGGCTGAGTGGGTCTGCACCGGTCTTTTTCATATCTTTTTTTAT
>NZ_JBDNAI010000089.1:0-18388 GCF_039768515.1 Wenyingzhuangia sp. | reverse complement strand
TTAAGTGAATAACCCTTGGAACTCGCTAAAATTGTACTTCGTAAAATTATTCATGTAGACATGGATGCTTTTTTTGCTTCAGTAGCTCAGTTAGATTGTCCTGAGCTTAGGGGGCAAGCTGTTGCGGTAGGAGGTAGTGAGGCGAGAGGTGTTATTGCTGCAGCCAGCTATGAGGCAAGAAAATTTGGAGTCAAATCAGCAATGGCAAGCGCTCTAGCAAAAAAAATGTGTCCTGATTTAATTTTTGTGAAACCAGACTTTGATCGTTACAAGGAAATATCCAATCAAGTAAGAAAAATATTCTATGAATATACAGATTTAGTGGAGCCATTGTCATTAGACGAAGCGTATTTAGATGTTACGGTCAATAAAAAAGGAATGCAATCGGCGACTTTAATTGCCGAAGAAATAAGAAAAGAAATTTTAAAGAGGACGGGTTTATACGCCTCTGCGGGGGTTGCTCCCAATAAGTTTGTAGCTAAGATAGCCTCTGACATCAACAAACCCAACGGACAAAAAACAATTACTCCTGAAGAGGTAATCCCATTTTTAGAAACCTTACAAATAAGAAAATTTTATGGCGTGGGTAAAGTTACGACCCAAAAAATGTATCAACTAGGTATTTTTACTGGATTAGATTTAAAGCAAAAAAGTTTAGAGTTCCTAGAAATTCATTTTAAAAGTGCTGCAAAACATTATTATGAAATAGTTAGAGGGATTCATAATAGTCCTGTTCAAGCTTCACGAACAAGAAAATCAGTAGGAACAGAACATACCTATTTAGAAAACTTAACCTCTGAGGTGTTTATGATCAAGAAGTTAGAAGTTTTAGCTAAGGAATTAGAGATTAGGTTGTTGAAAAATAGTGTAAAAGGAAGAACGGTTACTCTTAAAATAAAATACAGTGATTTTACTCAAACAACAAGAAGTAAAACAATGGGGAGTTACATCCATTTGGCAACAGATATCATTACAGTTGTAAAAGAACTTTTGTATCAAGATACGATGAAAGAATCTGTTAGGTTACTAGGAATTTCTCTAAGTAATCTAAATAATGAAGAACCAAGAACAGTTAAGCAGTATATTCAGTTACAATTAGAGCTGTGAATCACTTTTGGTGTTATTTTTTATTTAGGTGTGTCTGAAACTTATCTCATTGATTTAAAATTCATTATCTTTCACTGGTTTTTAATATAAATTATGAGTTCACTTACGCCTCTAACCTCGGTTTTGGGTAAAACCAGAGCCAAGCATCTCTTGAAAAGAGCAACTTATTGTGTGACAAAATCTAGATTAGAAGAATTTAGTGCTTATACAGTAGATCAAGCTGTGGCAAAGCTGTTGGAACCAAATGTAAAAAAACTAAGTCAGCCTATTAATTATGAAACAGGGAATCCTTGGATAGAAAACGACCCTATCTTAGGGGTTGTAGACCCAAGTTTTTCTACTCAAAAATTGATTGAGGGAACATACGCTTGGTGGCTTGATGAAGCTAAAAATGACAAGTCACTTAGGTCTAGGATGACTTATTTTTTATTTAGCTTTCTTTCCATTGATACCGTAAGTTTACGAGGTAAAAGAGGTTTTTTTTATGATTATTTAAGGCTTTTAGAAATGTATACCTTGGGAAGTTTCAAGGATTTAATGTTCCAGGTGTCAATCAATAATTTAATGTTATCCTACCTAGATAATGGTTTTAACACTGCTGTAAATCCTAATGAAAATTATGCTAGAGAGGTTTTAGAATTATTTACCATTGGTAAAGGCCCTAGTACAGGGGTAGGGGATTACACCCATTATACAGAAGAGGATATTGTTCAAGCTGCAAGATTGTTAACAGGTTGGAGAATTGGAAAGGATAGGGTTACAAATCATGGAGGAGATAACGGTGGAATTCCTACAGGATATCCTTTAGTAAATAGACATGACTTCGGAGAGAAAGTTTTTTCTGAAAGATTTGGAAACAGAGTTATTTCTGCATATGACAGTAGTAATAAGACTGAAAGCCAAAAGATTGAAAGAATGAAGACAGAGCTTGTTGAGTTTTTCGATATGATTTTTGACCAAGAGGCTACTGCAAAATATGTATGCAGAAGAATGTATAGGTACTTTGTGTCTGCTAACATTACAAAAGAAGTAGAAAATGATATTATTGCTCCTTTATCTGATACATTTAGAATCAATTATAGTTTCGAAGAAATTATAATTCAGTTGTTAAAAAGCGAGCATTTTTATGACGAAGATGATCATGTTCGTGGAGACGAAATTATTGGCGGAATGATAAAGTCTCCATTAGAACTCATGTTACAAACTCTTACGATTACGAACTATCCTGTGCCAGATGCAATTGAAGAATCTAAAAACCATTATTTGTTTTTTTACAGACGAGAGATGGTGAGAGATTTTTTAGAGCTTAGTGGTCAGAAACCATTTGACCCCCCATCTGTAGCAGGTTTCCCAGCAATATACGAAGCTCCACTTTACGATAAGTTTTGGTTCAATCCAGCAACCATAATTTCGAGGTATAATTTAGGAGCGCTATTGTTGAATAAAAACGCGACCAAAGTAGATTTTAAGGTTACAACATTTGTTGAGAAAAATGTAAGTGTTCCTTTTAGTGTAGACGTTTTAATTACTGAATTGATTGAGTTGTTTTTTTCTAAGCCCGTTAGTGAGGAAAGAACAATGTATTTTTCAAACGAAATTCTACTAGACAATGGTACATTAACTCCTTCCATGTGGACCAATGAGTGGAGTAATTATAGGTCAACGGGTAATAATATTGGAACAGAAGCTGCTTTGGTACCGCTATTCAAAGCCTTGATATGGTCACAAGAATTTCAGACTAATTAATTTAGAGTTATGGATAGGAGAAAATTTTTGCGAATGTCTGCACTGAGTTCAACAAGTGCGATGCTGTTAAATGGACACAGTTTGAGCGCGTTTTCACAGACCAATTTGTTGAATAGAATACCTCAATCTGTAATAGGAGATAGAGCTTTAGTTTTGGTTCAGCTAAGAGGGGGTAATGATGGATTAAACACCTTGATTCCTATCGCTCAATATGATGATTATGCGAGATTGAGACCCACAATTAGAATCAAAGAAACTGGGCTTCATGGAGGTATTCCTCTGGATGATACATTGGCATCATCTCAACAAGCTTATCTTCATCCTTCACTAACGGGTCTGAAATCATTATACGATGAAGGAAAATTAAATATCTTACATGCAGTAGGGTATCCACAGTTGAATAGATCTCATTTTGCCTCAAGGGCGATTATGTTTCAAGGAGGTGACGGAACAATAGAAAACTCGGGAAAACCAGACGGGTGGATGGCAAGATTTCTATATTCGGCTTATGATCATGAAAAATATTTAGATCCTTTAGGAATTCAACTAGGGAGTAACAAGCCTTCCCTAGGGTTTCAATCAAGTCATGAGCACAAAGTGGATTTAAATTTATCGGGACAAGATGTTTCGGGTTATTATAGTATCGTATCAAACATAGGAAATCCTTCTCCAGAAATTCCGGTTTCAGACTATGGAAGTGCTCTGGCTCATATTTCTAATATTGAGAGAGGAATAAGCACATATTCTAAACGGATTAGTGAGGTCTTTGATATAGGTTTGTCAAAGCGAAATGCAGGGAGTACGATCAATTATCCTTCAAACAATAAACTGGCAGATCAGTTAAAAACGGTGGCAACTCTAATAAGAGGGGGGTCTAAAACAAAGGTTTTCTTAGTTTCTTATAATGGATTTGATACCCACGGCAATCAGGTCCAAAGTGAGTCAGAATCACACATAGGGAAGCATGCAGATTTATTGAAGGATGTTGGAGATGCTCTAAAATATTTTCAAGATGATTTAAAAATGTTAGGAATTGAAGACCAGGTGGTTTCTGCAACATTTACTGAGTTTGGAAGAAAACCTGTAGAGAATGGAAATTTAGGGACAGATCATGGAAATTTAGGGCCAATGTTTGTTGTTGGTAAACATGTTCAAGGTGGAGTTTCTGGAGATCATGTTGATTTAACCAAGGTGACAGAACTTTACGATAATGAATTGATGCAGCATGATTACAGGCAAGTCTTTACGAGTATTATTAGCGACTTTTTAGGGGCGACAAATGCTTCTATAGTAGAGACTGAGTTTGAAGATTTTAGTGCCTCGAAGCTAAATTTAATAGATGCGAACCAAAAAGCAGACACAAGTTTGTCTTTAGAAACTATCTTGAAAGACAAGATCGTGACATTGTCTGAGAATCCCGTATCTAGTAGTTTTAATATTAATTATATTAGCAATAGGTATTTTAGAGGGAGAATTGAACTAAAAAGTATGGCTGGCAGTTCTGTTTTTAACATGAGACAAGATTTTGTACCGAGATTGAATGTTGTTCCAATAGAGATAAGTCATCTGATTTCTGGAGTATATATTTTGGTGATGTTCGATGAAAAAAATCAACCGTTTCACAAGCAAAAAATCTTTAAAAAATAAAAGTCATTTTAAGTGTTGGATTCATTATGATAAGATCAATAGATGAATGAGTTGAAGGAGTTCTTGTTGAGAAAGTGTAATCAAGTGATTGATGAAAAGTTAGAAAGCATTCAACAAGGAATTAGAAGTTATCAATTAGACTTGGTTACTGAAACCAAAAGTTCTGCAGGAGATAAGCATGAAACAGGTAGAGCTATGTTGCAGTTAGAGATGGAAAAACTAGGCCAACAATATCAGGAGGTCTTGGCTCAAAAAGATACGCTATTAAAAATAGATATTTCCCTTAAAACTAAAATTCAATTAGGGAGTCTTGTTTGTGCTAACGGTGTTTTTTATTTTTTAGGAACGAGTTTGGGAAAGATAAAAATAAAGGAAGAAACTATAATGGTCATCTCTATTCATTCACCTATAGGTCGGTTGTTGTTAGGAAAACAAAACGAGGATTCTTTTCTTTTTAACCAGAAAAATATTCAGATAGAACAAGTATTTTAGACACAGCGCTCCTTAGTTATTTTTTGGGTCTTCTTCGTTGAGGTTTTTTATATTTTTTCGCAAGGTTTCTTCGATAACTTCCTCCCTGATTTGTTTTTTGATTTTTTTCAGATTTTTCATGAAAAGCGGGTCCAGGTGCAAACTCTTTGGATCCTAATTTTTGATAAGGGGTAATGTTTTCAACTTCAACTTCCTCTTCCAGTAATTTACTCTCAATAAAAATTTCTTCCGGTAGTTCGTATTTAGGAATCTCGTAATTCATCAAGGTTTCGATTTCTTCTAATATTTCAGTATTCTTTTCCGTAATAAAAGAAATAGCAAAACCTTCATTTTCTGCACGGCCGGTTCTTCCAATACGGTGCATGTAAGCTTCAGCCTCTTTTGGCAAATCAAAGTTGATGACGTGAGTAATTCCTGGAATATCCATCCCTCTTGAAAGCACGTCTGTTGTGATCAATACCCGATGGTTACCTGCTTTAAAATTTTCAACAGAGCGTAATCGATAATTTTGGGTTTTGTTTGAGTGAATCAGCGCAAAAGTTTCTTCGGCATACGCTGCCATTCCGTTAATTTCGTTAAAAACTAAATCTGCTAAATATTTATGTTTGATGAAAACCAGTACGCGAGACATGTCATCATCATCCTGTAACAAATGGTTTAATAAGTTAATTTTAGTATAAAAGTTAGGAACTTCAAAAGCCATTTGCTCGATGTTTTCTAGTCGAGTTCCAGAAGCAGCGGCCTCTACATAAATTGGGTTTTGAAAAAATTCTTGAATCAGCGATTCCACTTCATTGGTCATGGTCGCAGAAAACAGAATTGCTTGTTTCTTTTTAGGTACCAAATCGATAATATCTATCAGTTGTAATCTAAAACCAAGGTTAAAAATTTCATCAACTTCATCGATAACTAGTTTCTGGATAAACTTAAGTTTTAGCGCTCCAGTCATTCCTAAATCTATGACGCGTCTGGGCGTAGAGACCAAGATATCTAGTCCCTCATGGATCATTTCTTTTTGTTTGTTGATGTTTGCACCTCCATAAATCCCACCGTATCGAACGTTAAGGTAGGTTGTCAGTTTGTCTAAAGCCTCTAAAACTTGTACCACCAATTCACGGGTTGGAACGACAATCAATACCCTGGGGTGTTTTTGTTCTGAAAAGGGCAACATGCGTAAAATAGGCATTAGGTACGCAAAAGTTTTTCCTGTTCCTGTTTGTGCAATCCCAACAACATCTCTACCAGACATAATACAAGAGAAAGCGTCTTTTTGTATTTTGGTAGGTTCAGTGTATCCTAAATCGCTAATTGCATTTCGGAGTTGGTTGTTGAGGTTTAAATTTTCAAAAGACATAATTCCTATATTTCTAGAGGCAAAGATAGGCAAACAAGACTAAGGAATTCGTTTATAAATAAGCAGTTATTTTTCTGTTTTCCATTTTTTGTTTAATTCATCTTGTAATTTTCGATTCACTTCTTGAAATCGTTTGAAAGAAGATTTCTTGTGTTTTTCAAATTCTAACTCCAAAAGAAATAAATCATCAACAGATTTTTTTGTAACACTAAGGTTCTGTTGGTGTTTTAAAATGAAGAAAATTAGAAGAACAAATAAGACAATAAAGGTTGTGGTTATGATGAGTGAAAAAATGTTTTTGGTTGTTTGAAAACCAAATAGAAGTCTCTTTCCGTTTTGTTTTTTTGAGTCTTCTAACAGATTTTGAGTATCGCTTAATTTTTGCTCTAATAAATTTATTCGCAGCATGTTATGGTCAATAGTCATATTTTTTTCTCTAATCCTGTTTTCTTTGTTGGCTAACGTGTCTAAAACACTCTTTTTTAGAGCATGATATAAAGATATATTGACCAATCTGTATTTTTTGAATATTGATGATTTTTTATGTAAATATTCAAATTGATTAGAGATGCTTTGTTTTTCTTCAAAAGGATTCTCCAATTTTTTACTGTTAGCGATACGAGTACTCTTTTGGCTTGGTAGGTTTAATTTATCGGTATTTATTTCTATGGCGAAAGTTGTGTAAAACACAGATAGAAATAAAAAAGTAGTGATCCATTTCATGATTTTTATAATTTCGTTCTTTTTCAAGTATATAACTAAGGTACTTATAAAACTTCAATAAAAAAAGACATGTATTTTTATGGGTATTTGATTAAACTTTACTTTAGTATATTTACCTTTGTAACCTTAAGAAAAGAATATATGGATTTCGGAAAAGAATTTGAAAGATATGCGACGAAGCATCACGGTATTAGCAGTACCCATTATGATAAAATAGTTAGTTCAGTAACTCCTTATATCATGGAAGAACGACAGTTAAACATCACGCAAATGGATGTTTTCTCTCGATTGATGATGGATAGAATTATTTTTTTAGGAACAGGAATTAATGACCAAGTAGCAAATATTATTCAAGCCCAGTTGTTGTTTTTAGAGTCTGTAGATGCAACCAAAGATATTTCTATTTACATCAACTCTCCAGGAGGAGGTGTGTATGCGGGGTTGGGGATCTATGATACTATGCAGTTCATCAAGCCTGATGTAGCAACAATTTGTACAGGTATGGCTGCTAGTATGGGAGCCGTTTTGATGTGTGCGGGGGCAGAAGGAAAACGTTCTGCTTTGCCTCATTCTCGTGTGATGATTCATCAGCCATTAGGAGGTGCGCAAGGGCAAGCCACAGACATGGAGATTACGGTTAGAGAAATAAATAAATTGAAAGAAGAACTATACACCATCATATCTAATCATTCAGGACAACCTTTTGATAAAGTCTCTCAGGATTCTGATAGAGATTACTGGATGAAAGCAGAAGAAGCAAAAGCTTATGGTATGGTAGATGAAATTCTTACAAGAAGTAAATAAGAAGAAATCAAGTTACTTGAGTTAAAAAAGATACAAGATGTCAAAAGAAGGATTGGAATGTTCGTTTTGTGGTTCAAAGAAAGAAGAAACGAACTTGTTGATAGCAGGAGTTGATGCACACATATGTGATAGCTGTGTCTCTCAAGCTTATGGGATTTTATCAGAAGAGATAAAAGAAGAAACAGCGAATAAAAACGCTGATTTGGTCGTAAAAAAGCCAACAGAAATAAAAGCATTCCTAGATCAGTACATCATTGGTCAAGATCAAACTAAAAAGATCATGGCTGTAGCTGTCTATAATCACTACAAAAGATTAACTCAGCCAAACACACTAGAGGAAGAAATTGAAATAGAAAAAAGTAACATGGTTTTGGTAGGTGATACAGGAACCGGAAAAACATTAATAGCAAAGACCATTGCAAAGATGTTAAATGTACCTTTTTCTATTGTAGATGCAACAGTGTTGACTCAAGCTGGATATGTTGGAGAAGATGTAGAAAGTATTTTAAGTCGTTTGTTACAAGCCGCAGATTATGATGTTGAAAGTGCTGAAAGAGGAATCGTATTTATTGATGAGATTGACAAGATAGCTCGTAAAGGAGACAATCCATCAATTACTCGTGATGTCTCAGGTGAAGGAGTACAACAGGCTTTGCTTAAATTACTAGAGGGAACAGTAGTAAATGTTGCTCCCAAAGGAGGTAGAAAGCACCCAGATCAAAAATTTATAGAGGTCAATACCAAAGATATTTTATTTATCGCTGGAGGAGCTTTTGCAGGGATAGAACGTAATATCAGCAAACGTTTGAATAGACAAGCAGTTGGTTTTGGAGCTTCTCTAAGTGAAGATAAAGTAGATGATAAAAATTTATTACAATATATCATTCCAACAGATTTAAAAACATTTGGATTGATTCCTGAAATAATTGGTAGGTTACCTGTTTTAAGTTATATGAATCCATTAGATGCGAAAGCATTGCGAGCTATTTTGACAGAACCAAAAAATTCGCTAATTAAGCAGTACGCAAAATTGTTCCAAATGGATGGAGTTCAGTTTGAAATACTAGAGGAAGCATTAGATTATATTGTAGAAAAAGCTATAGAGTACAAGTTAGGCGCAAGAGGATTAAGGTCTTTGTGTGAGGCTATTTTTACTGATGCCATGTTTGAGATGCCGAGTACAGATCAAACGTCTTTTGAAGTCACAAAAGAATATGCAGAAAGCAAATTGAATAATACAATGTTAAGGCAATTAAAAAGAGCCTCCTAATATTCAAAAAGCAAATAATTTAAATTTTAAATACAGTGTAAAAAACACATTGCCTAAAGGTTATGTGTTTTTTTGTATTATAGATTTTTATATTTGTATTAAAATGAAAATAAATTGATTTCAAGAGAAACCATAGATCGTGTCTTTGAAACTGCTAGAGTTGAAGAGGTCATAGGAGAGTTTGTTACGTTGAAAAAATCGGGAAGTAGTTTTAAGGGACTGTCTCCGTTTGTTGACGAAAAGACTCCTTCTTTTATGGTGTCTCCAGTAAAAGGAATTTGGAAGGATTTTAGTACCGGAAAAGGAGGGAATGCTATATCTTTTTTAATGGAACATGAACACTATTCCTATCCGGAAGCAATACGATATTTAGCAGATAAATATAATATTGTTATCGAAGAAACTGAGCAGTCTAACGAGCAGAAAGAAGCTGCAGACGAACGTGAAAGTATGTATTTGGTGTCTAAATACGCTCAAGACTATTTTCAAAAAACAATGCTCAACACCCAACAGGGTAAAGCAATAGGACTCAGTTATTTCAAAGAACGTGGCTTTACAGATGAAATGATAAACGTCTTTCAGTTGGGGTATTGTTTGGATGATTGGACCGCTTTTACCGATTCTGCCTTAAAAAGTGGTTATGATCTTCAATACTTAGAAAGCACAGGGTTGACCATTGTAAAAGAAAGAGGAAAACAATTTGACCGTTTCAAAGGCCGTGTGATGTTTCCTATTCATAGTATGAGTGGTCGAGTATTGGGATTTGGAGGTAGAATTTTGACCAATGATAAAAAAGCCGCAAAGTATTTAAATTCTCCTGAGAGTGATATTTATCATAAGAGTAAGGTATTATATGGTATTTATCAAGCTAAAAAGACCATCTCAAGAGAAGACAATTGTTATTTGGTAGAAGGTTACACAGATGTGATCTCAATGTACCAAAATGGAGTTACAAATGTAGTGGCTTCCTCGGGAACTGCGCTAACGCCAGATCAAATTCGCTTGGTCAAAAGGTTAACTCCTAATATGACTGTTCTTTTTGACGGAGATGCCGCAGGATTAAGAGCATCTGTTCGAGGGATTGATTTGATTTTGGAGCAGGGCATGAACGTAAAAGTGGTGACCTTTCCTGACGGAGAGGATCCGGATTCTTTTGCGAGAAAAAAAACAACAGAAGAGTTAAAAGAGCATTTACAAAGCCATCAACAAGATTTCATCAGTTTTAAGGTGTCCTTGTTGATGAAAGAAGCTAAGAATGATCCTGTCAAAAAAGCAGGATTGATTCGGGATATTGTGTTGAGTATTTCTAAGATTCCAGATAGTATCAAACAAGAAGTATATATCCAGGAATGTTCTCGTTTGATGGATATTTCAGAAACAGTTTTGTTTAACGAATTGGCTCAAATGCTGAGTAAGCAAGTTAGAGATGCCGATAGAAAACCCAATGCGTCTTCTAAAATGAGAGTAGCTTCCTCATCATTTAGTCCTGCAAAGAAAAATCCTTTGTCAGAAGAGGTGCCTGATGATGTTGCTTTTCAGGAAATGATGATGGCACAGGAGGGCGCTATGCTTGCTTCTCAGAATAAAAACACCAAAGAGGTTTCAGCCATTAAGGGGATTAATACTTTGGATGTTTACGAACGTGAAATTATTCAAATTCTATTGTTGTACGGTAATCATGAAGTAAACTTTGTAGACTGGGTAGAGGACCACGACAAAAAGGGAAAAGTAGTCATGGTTAAAGAAGAGTATACGAATACTGTTGCTCATGAACTCTATTTACAATTACAAGACGATGAAATAGAATTTACCAATCCTTTATTTTTAAAAATATATAAGGAGATTAGTTACCAAATTAATCAAGAAGAAAAACTAGCAGTAGCAGTTTTGACCAGTCATGAAGATAGTGAGATTTCGAGAGAAGTGACCAATATATTGATGGACGACGAACGCTATACGTTGAGTGATTGGGCTTCTAAAGAAATAGAGGTCGCTCAAAAAACAGATGTTTTGCAGAAATTGGTTCAAGATGCTATTTTGAATTTGAGGAGAGTGTTGATTGAGCTTAAAGTAAAGGAATTAATGCAAGAAGTAGCTGATGAAGAAAAGCGTGTTGAGGCATTACAAGGCGTTATGGATTACACCCAATTGAAAAGCCTATTGTTTGATAAACTATACAGGGTGTTATAGTACACCCATTAGAGAACCCTTATCGAAATGATTTCAGTGCTTTAAAAGAGTTTTTCCTTTGTTAATTTTAGTATATTTCCACAAAAATTATTCTGATTGAAAACAATTGTAGTTTCTGTTACCAATGATTTGGTTATTGACCAACGTGTACATAAAGTTTGTAGCACACTCCAATCCATGGGTTTTAAGATTCATTTGATTGGTAGAGAATTAAAAAATAGTTCACCAATTACAAGACCCTACAAAACCACAAGAATTAAGCTACTATTTAATAAAGGGGTCCTGTTTTATGCAGAATACAATATTAGACTTTTTTGCATTTTACTTTTTGCCAAAAAAGAAGTCTTGCTCTCTAATGATCTAGATACATTGCTACCAAATTTCTTGGCTGCTAAACTATGCAGGAAACCTATAGTCTATGATAGCCACGAACTGTTTACAGAAGTTCCAGAATTGATACATAGACCAAAAACTCAAAAAATTTGGTTGACCATAGAGCAGTTTATTTTTCCTAAGTTAAAAGATGTGTTTACGGTTTGTTTTTCCATAGCTACTTATTATAAAGAGAAATATGGAGTGTCTTTACATGTAGTAAGAAACGTTCCTAATGACAAAGAAATAACTCAAGAGGTTTCTAAAGAAATTGTTGATTTTATTAAAGATAAACAGGCAGTTGTTTATCAAGGAGCTGTTAATTTAGGAAGAGGTGTTGATTTAATGATAGATGCTGTTGCTAGGATGGAGAATACAGTATTATGCGTTTTTGGAAATGGAGACCAATATGATGAGATTTATTTAAAAATACAGAAAGAAAACTTATCAGATAAGGTACTTTTATATGGAAGAATTTCTCCTGTAGAGCTAAAGAGCACAACACCTTTGTTTGACGTAGGAATATCTTTAGAGGAAGATTTAGGAATGAATTATAGGTATGCATTGCCCAACAAATTGTTTGATTATGTTCATGCTAAAATTCCTTGCTTAGTTTCGAGTTTGCCAGAAATGAGCCAAATAGTTATGTTTTATAAAATCGGAGAGGTTGTTCAAAAAAGAACCCCAGAAAAGATTGCCCAACAATTACACAAAATAATAAGGAATAATCAGGATTATCATGAGCGTTTAGTTTTAGCTAAAAAACAGTTAAATTGGGAGAAAGAATCAGAAGTTATTAAGCAAGTTTATAGCAAGTTTCTATGATTATAATTTATTCGGATACCATTTCTAATAGACTTATTTACACCCTAGATGTCATATTTAAATATGTTTTAGGAGTAGATTATAGGTGTACAAATAAACTACAGGAATTTGAAGCCTCTACTTTGGTAAGAATAAATTATTCAAAGAAAAATCTCGATAAAACACTTCAAATTACACCTTCAACTCTATTGTTTGAAAATGGAATAAGGAGTCAAGATATTCAAGTTTCGTGGCAGAGTGAAATTCCTTATTTTTTTAGAACGGGGGGAGAATTTTTATATGATGTTTTTGCCTCTACTTTTTATATGGTCAGTAGGTATGAAGAATACCTGCCTTTTACATCTGATATACATGGAAGATTTAAAGCGGAAGATAGTCTGGCTTTTAAACAAGGTTTTTTAAAACAACCTGTGGTGAACTTATGGAGCTTAGAGTTACAGCATCAAATGGTAAAATTGTTTCCAGAATTGTGTTTTCCAAAGAAAAAAACAAGTTATTTAAATACGCTGGACATTGATATTGCTTACGCCTACAAATCAAAAGGTTTGGTTCGATTTTTAGGAGGGTTTGCAAATTCAATAATTAATAAGAATAAAGAAGAAATAGTAGAAAGAATATCTTATCTAAAGTCAAAAAAGGATCCATTTGACACCTACGATTTTATTGAAAATGCTTCAAAAAAAATTAAAACTAAATATTTTTTTCTTTTGGGTAACAAAGCAAAATATGATCCTAATATTCACTTCAAAAGAAAAGGTTTAAAAGAGATAATCCTAAAATTAAGCAAACAACACGAAATTGGAATTCATCCTTCCTATCAATCCAATCAAAAACCAGCGTTGGTAGCTAAAGAAATAAATAGATTGACAAAGATTTTAGGAAAAGAAATTACTAGTAGTAGACAGCATTTTTTAAAAATGAGTTTTCCGTTTACTTATGAAAACTTGATTGGCCAAAAAATAACCAAAGACTACACTATGGGATTCGCTTCGCAAGTAGGTTTTAGAGCAGGAATTTGCAATGTATATCCATTTTACAATATAGAAAAAGAAGCACAAAGACCTTTGTGGATTGTCCCATTTCAGGTCATGGATGGAACGTTGAATCAGTATTTGAGTCTGACTCCAACACAGGCTTCACAGCAACTAAGAGCATTGATTGATCAAGTTAGAAATGTAGATGGGTTGTTTGTTTCATTATGGCACAATTCGTCCTTATCAGAAAAAACAATTTGGATGGGATGGCAAAAGGTATATAAGGATATGTTAACTTTGATGAAATAATTAGAGTTGTAGCATATGATTTCAATTTGCATACCCATTTACAATCAAGAAATTTCTAATTTGATAAATGAACTCACTAATCAGATTAGATCACTGAGTTTAAATATTGAAATCATAGTGATTGATGATGGTTCAGAAGACGTTTTTGAGAATCAAAATCTTTTAAAAGATCACACCTACATAGCGCTTCAAGAAAACGTAGGGAGATCCAAGATTAGGAATTTATTTGTTGAGCACGCCAAACATGATAACTTGCTTTTTTTAGATGGAGATGTAGTCATTGTAGGCGAAGATTTTGTTGAAAATTACATAAATGTCATCAGAGCAAAATCTTTTGATGTGATTTGTGGTGGGTTATTATATAGCGATACTGTTCCTTTAAAAACACACCAATTGAGATGGAGATATGGAATTAAAAGGGAGTGTAGATCAGTTGAAAAAAGGACTCAATCTCCCTACAACTCATTTATGACTAGTAATTTTGTAATCAAGAAAGAAGGATTAATTCACTTGCCTTTTGATGAGCAACTCACAGATTATGGTCATGAAGATACGTTGATGGGTTTTGAGTTAAAAAAGACTAATAAAGCAATCATCCATATTCAAAACCCCGTCTTACACGCAGACCACACCAGTAATGAAGCGTTCATTTGTAAAACAGAAAAAGCCATTCAGAATTTGTTTTACATCCACCAAACACAAAAATATCAGAAAGAATTTTCGCAAAGCATCAAGCTCTTAAGATTGGCAAAGATCCTAAAAACATTAAGTTTAACTTTTGGAGTCCTTATTTTATTTAAGGTTGTGAAATTAACGCTTAAGAAAGGATTGATAAGTGGAGATATAAAAAGTTTAAATTCCTATGATTTTTATAAGTTAGGAGTGCTTTTAGAGCAAGAAAAAAATCGTTTCAAGCTCTCTTGAAGATAGTTTGTTATTGGTGTACTACTTCGAAGACCTCTCCGTTTTCTACTTTAAAAGTGCGTTGAGGATATTTTAAAATCAAAGAATAGTCATGAGTAGCCATTAGGATGGTTTTTCCTTCTTGGTGGATTTGATTCAAGAGTCCCATTACCTCCATTGAAGTTTTAGGGTCTAGGTTTCCAGTTGGTTCATCGGCAATAATCAATTCGGGATCATTGAGTAACGCTCTGGCAATCGCAATTCGTTGTTGTTCTCCACCAGATAGTTGAAAAGGCATTTTGTATCCTTTTTCTTGCAAGCCAACTTTTGTTAGCACTTCATTTATTTTGCGATTCATTTTTTCTTTGTCTTTCCAGCCTGTAGCTTTTAGGACAAACAATAAGTTGTCATTGATGCTTCTATCGTTAAGCAGTTTAAAATCCTGAAATACGATTCCAATTTTACGCCTTAAAAATGGGATTTGTTTTTCTTTTAGCCTGGGTAAATCGTATTCAGCAACTTCACCTACACCATCTGTCAGAGGCAAATCGCCGTAAAGTATTTTTAACAAGCTACTTTTCCCACTTCCTGTTTTCCCAATCAAATAAAAGAATTCTCCTTTCTTAATTTCAAAGTTTAAGTTTTTTAAAATTAAAACATTGTCTTGAAAAACATTAGCATTTTTTAAATATAAAACAGGTTGAGACATAGAGGGTTTGTTTTATACAAACATATCTAAAAATAGATGAATTTTAAAATTAATGATAAGATGCTTTCTAAGAATTCCCATATTGATTTTGGAGTAGCTTTTGTATTTGAGTTGCTTTTTCAATTGATCTTGTGGCTAGACTTTCTTTTAGAATAAAAAACATAGTTAATAGGTAAATTAACAGAGAGATTATTTAATTTTAGTATTTGAATAAATAGGAAGAATCCATGAATAAAAGACTTGTAAGCTTATTAGCTGTAATACTTTTGATTTCAGAGATGTCAATGGCTCAGAGTAGTTATAAAGAAACCCCTTCGTTGAAGTGGTATAACAAAGGGGTACACGCTTTTGACAATGAGGAGTATGGCTTAGCCAAAAAATACTTTCACAAATCAATAGTTGATGATTTTAATAAATCTACTATTATGGTTTATCAGTTATTGACCAACTTGGCTTTAAATGAACAGAAAGCAGGGAGTCAAACAGAAAATTATTTAGAGTTAAATCCATTTACAAGTCAAAAAACGATCTTGACTCTAGCGCTGTCTAACTATTACTTTAATCGTAATCAGTACAAGAAGGCTTTAGGTTTTTTTCATAAGTTAGATGTTAAACTCCTAACTCGATCGCAAGAAAACAATTACAATTACAAGTTGGCTTTTGCCAACTTTACGCAGAAAAATTACACAAAAGCTAAGCAATATTTAATTCCAATCTCTAAAAGCGGGGCCTATCAAAAGCAAGCGAACTACTATTTAGGTAGTATTGCCATGGAGCGCCAAGATTATGATGCTGCTTTGTTTCATTTTGGTTTTGTTGAGGAAGATCCTAAGTATTACAGAGAGATAATGTATCAAAAGTTGGTCATTTTATATTCAAAAAACGACTATCAAAAAGTAATTGAACTAGGGAAAATTTATTTTCCTAAACTCAAAAGGGTCTCAGAAAAATCCGAAATATCCAAAATCATAGGAGAGAGTTATTTTCATATTCACAACTATAAACAAGCTGTTTTATATTTGAGCAATTATAAAGGGAAGTATGGAAGATTCACAGGATCAGATCATTATTTTTTAGGATACGCACATAGTCAGTTAGAAGAATATTCAGCTGCCATTAAAAAGTTCAACCAAATTATTGATGAAAAAAGTGCTATTTCTCAAAATGCACATTACCATTTGGGTCATTGTTATTTGAAATTAAATCAAAAGGCACAAGCTTTAAATGCCTTTAAAAACGCATCAGAAATGAGTTTTGATTCTGAAATACAAAAGGATGCTTTTTTAAATTATGCTAAATTAAGTTATGACATAGGGAATCCTTATAAAAGCAGTTCAGATGTGTTGCAAGATTTTGTAGATGCATATCCAGATGCATCTGAGACCAACTTTGTAGAAAGTTTAATTGTGAATGCTTACTTACAATTTAAAGATTATCAAGGCGCAATTGATTATTATGAAACTCAAAAGTTATTAAAGGACGAACAATATCAACAGTTGTTATTATTGAGAGGTTTTGAATTGTTTACTGAAAAAAAACACAAACTTGCTTTGACTTTTTTTGACCAAACAGTAAGCATGTATGATGATCCCAAGATCAAAGCGAAAGCTTTGTTTTGGAAGGCAGAAACATTGGCAGAACTTTATGACTTTAAAGCTGCGACCTATCATTACAGAGATTTTTTAAATAGTGAAAACTCAAAACATTTAACAGAGTATGCCGATGGATTTTATGGTTTAGCCTATAGTTTATTTCAACAAAAAAACTATAAAGACGCCATAACCTACTTTATCAATTACCTAACTTTAGCAAATGATGATGCGAAAAAAAGAAGTGCTGTATTGCGAATTGCAGATTGCCATTTTGTAAATAAGACGTATTGGAGTGCTTTGTCATTCTACAATAAAATAATAAAAGAAAATAAAGGTCAGGTAGATTATGCTTTGTATCAAAAAGCTTTATCCTATGGGTTTTTAGGAAAAAATGATCAGAAAATTAAAACGCTCCAAAAAATACAAAATCAATTCAAAATATCGGCCTATTTAGATAAGTCTTATTTTGCTTTGGGTAATATATTTGCAAACAAGGGTCAGAATACGGATGCATTAGCCGCCTATGATGATTTGATTTTTATGTATCCAAAAAGTCCGTTGGTAGCAAAGGCAAAGTTGAAAACAGGAATTATTTTGTTTAACACGAACAATTATAAAGGGTCTATAAACGTGTTAAAAAGAATAGTTGCTGACTATCCTGGCACCTCTGAGGCGGTACAGGCCGTCAACATGGCCGAACAAGTTTATAAAGAGTTGGGGCAGGTTGATGTTTATGCGAAGTGGGCTACTCAATTAGAGTTTATGAATATTACAGATGCAGACATTGACAATTCAATGTACGAAGTTGCGGAACATAAATATTTTAACAATGATCTCAAAGGAGCTATTTCAAGTTTCAAAAAGTATCTCATTAATTTTCCTAAAGGGAACCACGCACTAGCAGCTCACTTTTGCCTAGCACAAGCTTATTTTAATACCGGTGCAAAAAAAAGAGCGTTACCAGAATACAAGAAAGTTTTAGAGATCAACACCAATGAATATACTGAGGAGGCATTAAACAAATTGTCTCAATTATACTTAGAAAATGAACAATGGGAAGCGGCCAGCAAATTACTTTCAAGAATAGAAAAAGAAACCTCAAATACACAAAGTAAAGTATATGCACAGAGTAACCTGATGAAATATTATTTTCAAAAAGAAAATTTTACACAAGTGTTGCACTATACAGATAAGGTAATTCGTAACAGAAACAGCAAAGCAGATGCGGTCCTGGATGCTTACGTATATGGAGCTAGAGGTGCGGTAATTATAAATCAGGATTCAATAGCTAAGCAATATTACAATCAATTGGAAATTATTGGTGATAGAAAGGTAAAAGCAGAAGCTAACTATTACAAAGCATTTTGGTTA
>NZ_JBDNAI010000014.1:0-3461 GCF_039768515.1 Wenyingzhuangia sp. | reverse complement strand
GCACACGTTCCTCATCAAAACTTAAATACACACCATCATGAACAACCCCTTCCTTTTGAAGTCTTGCATCTAGCCCTAGCTCTTTTAAAATATCCTTAGTATTCTGCTCTACCAATCCCGCACGTACTCGGCCCTCTACATATTTACGTGAGCGTAATTCTAATATTACTGCTGAGATGCCGTGTTTTTTTAACCAATTGGCAAGCACCATTCCGGATGGGCCAGCACCAATAATTCCTATTTGTGCTTTTATTATCATCACAATTTTATTCTTTATAATTTAATGCTAGTTCTTCAAAAACTGCTTCTGCAGCATGCATGGCATCATTGGCTGCTGGTAAACCACAATAGATACCTGATTGAAGAATCACTTCTTTGATTTCTTTAACCGTTACGCCATTATTAAAAGCGGCTTTTACATGCATTTTAAATTCTGCTTTTCTGTTTAGTGGAATCAACATTGAAAGTGTGATCAAGCTTCGGGTGTGTTTAGATAATCCTGGTCGCGTCCAAATCTCTCCCCATGCATAGTTTGAAATAAATTCTTGAAAATCACTATTGAATTCATTCTTATTTTGATTTGCAGCATCTACATGGGTGTTTCCTAAAACGGTACGGCGTACGTGCATCCCCCTGTCCACTGTTTCTTTTCCAACAAGAAAATCAATTAAGGTGTCAGCATATTCCATTGGTAATTCTGTGCTTGGTAAATGCCTAGCAGGGAATACTTTTAGTTTTGCATTTGGAATCTCTTTTTGCAAGCCTTTCGCTTGAACTACATTGGTCACAGTATCTTCATCTCCGGTAATGATGAGTGTTTCCACGGTAATCTTTTTGATTTCTGACCTGAAATCTGCAGCACCTAAGGCACTGCAACAAGCGGTATATCCCAGTGTTTTATTTGCTAAAAAAAGTTCTTTCATTTGAGCTACGCGAGCTGGGTTTATTTTATGATAAAAAGGGGTAAACCATTTTTCCATAGTACTATCTACAATAGCCTGCATTCCCTGTTCGTTGATGGTATTAATGCGTTCATTCCATCGATTTACTGTACCAATTTTAGAATCGGTATTACTTAGGATCAATTTGTGTAATCTATCGGGATGGTGAATACCTAGATACTGACCTATCAGTCCGCCCATAGACAATCCACAGAAATATACTTTATCAATATTTAATTGATCTAAAAGAGATATAACATCTTGACCCAGCCTTTCAATGGTATATGGCCCCTCAGTCAATTCGCTTTGTCCGTGTCCGCGGGTATCGTATTGCAATACTCTAAAATAGGGCAATAAGAGGGGAACTAGTTCGTCCCACATGGTTAGATCGGCTCCCAAAGAATTGGAGAACATCAGTACGGGACTATTTGGGGTTCCTTGAATTTTATAATTAGTTTTCATTTTTATTTTCAGTCTTTATATTAAATGTTGCTTCTGTAAGCGGTGTCAATTACTACGTGTCCGTTAGCAACTCTGCTTACGCAAGCGCACATTTTTGAGTTTTTACTTTTTTCTTCTTCACTAAAAAATAAATCACGGTGGTCTATATCACCAGTGTATTCTATAACATTAACTTGACATAAGCCACATTCCCCTTTTTTGCAATCGTACATGATTTCTAAATCTTCTTCTTCTAAAGCTTGTAATAAGGTTTGGTTTTCGCCTACAACTAATTCTTTATTAAAACGTGGAATTTTTACTTTAAAATTTTGTGGTGCAAATAAGCCAGAAGCTCCAAATGTTTCAAAATGTAAATGTGTATTTTCAAAAGGATTAGCTTCCCAAGCTTTGCGAACACTGTTCATAAGTAATAAGGGGCCGCATAGGTATATGTGTGTCTGGTTATTTGCTAAAGTGTTTAGTTTGTTCATGTCAAAATACCCGCTTTCGTCACTGTAATGTAATTCTAGTCTATCACCTAAAAGTGTTTTTAAATGTTCTATAAAAGGCATTTCTTCTTTGTTTTTACCTAAATATAACATTCGTAAACTGATGTCTTTTCTTGAGCACAATTGCTCTGCCATACCTAATATTGGTGTGATTCCAATACCTCCAGCAATAAGTAAATAATCATTGGCATTGTATTTTAATTCGAAATGATTGGTAGGCTGAGAGATTTTTATTTGATTTCCTTTTTTTAAAGACCACATATAGTTTGATCCACCACGACTAGAGGGTAGACGTTTTACAGCAATAGTGTAAGGCTTTTTTTGTTGATATTGACCTACTAACGAGTAGCTGCGAATTTCTGTAACTCCATTTATTAAAATAGAAACGTCTATATGCGAGCCAACAGTAAAATTTTTAACACCATTTTCTGGAGTTAACTGTATTTTCATGACATTGTTAGCTATTAATTCGGTATTAATAATGGTGGCGTTACCCCAAGTACTTCTATAGCGCATTAGTCTTGATTTTCGTTTTCAATCATTTTGTCTGTAATTCTTCTAGCCCACATGGCACCAGCATCTATATTTAAATTATAAAATTCTCGTGTTGGATTTGTGTTTATAGCTCTCTGTTGTGCTTCAAGAATATCTTCGTCTTGCGCAAATATGGAAGCTACACCATTTTTTAGTTCGGTGGTATTGCTTTGATCTTTAAGATTGTAGTTTCTGCTAAAAGCCCAAAAATAGTAGCAGGTTTGATTGGTTGAAGGTGTAATGGTGTTTAAAACATAACCATTTACACCTTGAGAACGGTCACCCTCTGGAGCACCTGTTCCGGCAATGGCAACCCCAACATCAATATTTACCGTACATGGTGCTTCAAATTTTATAATTTGCCAACGATCAACTAGATCATCATGTTTTATTATTTTATTTAATTGACCATGCCAAAATGGAGGAGGTTTTATACCCTTCATCCAACGAGTTACTGTAGCTGTATGTTCATCATAATGTACATCAAAAGGTGCTTCAGCTACATTTCTATCACCAATACTTCCAGCATGAACAAAAGTCTCATGCGTTAGGTCCATTAAATTATCTACTACTAATCTATAGTTGCATTTAACTTCTATCATTTTTCCATCACCTGCCCATTCTGGATCATTATTCCAATGCATATCTGGGATTTTACTGTTATCTGCAACAGCAGGGTCACCCATCCAAACCCAAATAAAACGATATTTCTCTACAGCAGGATATGAGCGTACGCAAGCAGAAGGATTAATGGTTTCTTGAGAGGGCATATAGGTGCATTGTCCTTCGTTGTTAAATTCTAATCCATGATAACCGCAAACAACTGTGTCTCCTCTTAATTTTCCTTTGGATAACGGAAGTAGACGATGCCAACAAGCATCTTCTAATACTACAGGAGTGCCATCATTTTTACGATAAAGTACTAAGGGTTTATTGCAAATGGTTCTTGGTAATAACTCATGTTTTAATTCTACATCCCACGCTACTGCATACCAAGCATTCATCGGGAAAGATTCATTCATAGTGAATGTTGTGG
>NZ_JBDNAI010000088.1:0-38664 GCF_039768515.1 Wenyingzhuangia sp. | reverse complement strand
CGATCCCCTAAACAAATATCACTACCAAATTATTCATTTTGATGCTCCAGACCTGAGAGGAATTGATACTGCTTTATTGTACAACAGAGATGTTTTTACTCCTATTCGTAGCGAAGCAATTGATGCCAAGCTTTACAACAACAACTTCATCGTACACACAAGAGATATCCTATGGGTAACTGGATATTTGCTAAACGAAAAAGTAAACATCTTGGTCAATCATTGGCCTTCAAGAAGAGGAGGTGCAAAAAAGAGTAGTATCTTAAGAGAACGTGTAGCCAAAAGAAACCTTTATATTCTGTCCAAAATTCGCGAAGAAGACCCCAACGCTAAAATCATTATCATGGGAGATTTTAATGACAATCCTACAAACAAAAGCTTTAAACAAATACTTCAGACCAAAAAAGCCAAAACAGAACTGGAAAAAGGAGATTTGTACAATCCCTTTGAAAAAATGTTCATTGCAGGTTTAAATACCTTAACCTATAGAAGCGAACTGTTTTTGTTTGATCAGATTCTATTTAGTGACAACTTTATCACTTTGAAAAAAGATTTTAGTTCGTTTAGATTTTACAAGGCTGGAATATTTAACCCAAATTACATGACTTTACAAAAGGGTAAATACAAAGGAAGCCCCAAAAGAAGTTTTTCTGGAAGCACCTATTTAGGTGGATATAGTGATCATTACCCTGTTTACGGATATCTTGTCAAAGAAAACAAATCAAATTAAAGTCATCTTTAAAATCTAACTTATATTTGTGATCAAAATAGAGAACATGGCATTAATCTTAATGATCGAAACATCTACCAAAAACTGCTCCGTAGGTCTATCAAAAGACGGTAAGTGTATATCACTGAAAGAAGAAAACAAAGGGGATTATTCTCATGCTGAGAAACTACATCTATTCATTGAAGAAATCTTAAAGAAAGAAAATATTTCTGCTAAAGATTTAGACGCCATTGCTGTTGGTAAAGGACCAGGGTCTTATACCGGTTTGCGAATTGGAGTTTCTGCAGCAAAAGGATTGGCTTATGCCATCAACAAACCTTTGATTGCCATAGACACCTTGAAATCACTCGCAAAAACCATTCAAGTTGAAAAAGGATTGATTGTACCAATGTTAGACGCCAGAAGACTAGAGGTTTACAGCGCTATTTTTAATTCCAAGCATGAATACACCAGAAAGGCCGAAGCAGAAATTATCAACGCAACCTCTTACACCTCTTTACTGGAAGAGCAACCTATTTATTTTTTAGGAGATGGAGCTTTTAAATGTCAAACACTAATCAAACATGAACAAGCTCACTTCATAGCCGATAAATTTCCATCTGCAAAAGAGATGGCCAGCCTAGTAGAAGAAAAATACCTAAACAACCTCTTTGAAGACACTGCTTACTTTGAACCTTTTTACCTGAAAGACTTTATGGTTACTCCGCAAAAAAAGAAACCATTTACTTCATGAAAGAAATGGCAACAATAATAAAAATTTTACCGTTACTTATTTTAACAAACAACACATCAAGTTTCCAAACAACCGCATCGCTACTCGTCAAAAAACAGATTTATTTAGCTAAATTTCATAACATTTAATTAACATCTTCCCTTGCTTTTTTTTTAGTATTTTTAGGCCCTAATCAAATTTCTAAATGGAAAACATTTATTTCTTAATGATCCTTGCGTTGGCGCTTTTGGCCACGATTGATTTAATCGTAGGTGTGAGTAACGATGCTGTGAATTTTTTAAACTCCGCTATAGGATCAAAGGCCATTAGTCCAAAAAATATTATGATTATTGCCAGCATAGGAGTTCTCGTCGGCGCGATTACCTCTAGCGGGATGATGGAAGTTGCTAGAAAAGGAATTTTTGTACCTAGTCAATTCTACTTCAACGAAATCATGTACATTTTTATGGCGGTGATGATTACTGACATCCTACTGTTAGATATTTTCAACACCTTAGGAATGCCTACTTCAACAACAGTTTCTATTGTGTTTGAATTGCTCGGTGCTGCTGTTGCCATGTCCATCTTAAAGATTTCTGCGGATGAAACAAAGTCTATGGCTGACATTTGGGAATATATCAATCACGAGAAAGCGCTACTTATTATTTTTGGAATCCTGCTCTCGGTTGTTATCGCATTTTCTATAGGAGCATTGGTCCAGTTTTTCTCTAGAATTGTTTATTCTTTTAACCTTCAGGAAAAAAAATCATACATAAACGCCTTATTTGGTGGTCTAGCAATTACCGCTATCACTTATTTCATCTTTATAAAAGGAATGAAAGGCACTCCGTACTACACGAATACGAAGCATTTAATTGAGGGGCAAACCTTAAACATTCTTTTGATGGGAATTGTAGTGTGGACCCTGATTTCACAACTTCTAATTAGCGTTTTCAAAGTTAACATCTTGAAAGTAATTATTGGCGTAGGAACTTTTTCTTTGGCCATGGCTTTTTCTGGAAATGATCTGGTGAACTTTGTTGGTGTTCCCATTGCTGCATGGAATTCTTTTGAAGCATGGTCTGCATCTGGTGTGCCAGCTCATGAATTTTCTATGGAAATCTTAGCTGCTAAAGTTCCATCTAACCCTTTACTATTGATCTTAGCTGGTGGGGTAATGGTCATCACACTATGGTTTTCTAAAAAAGCCAAAACAGTTATTGAAACAGGGGTAAACTTGTCTAGACAAGGAGATGGACATGAAAAATTTCAGGCGACTCAAGCCTCAAGGGGGTTAGTGAGATTTGGAATGTTAATCAATGCAGGTCTGAATCTTTTAATTCCAGAGAAAACCAAAAAATACATCGACACAAGGTTTGAAAGACCTAGTTTTGCACTTTCAAAAGACAAAAGCTACGAAGTGCCAGCCTTTGATATGGTTAGGGCTTCTATCAACTTAGTCGTGGCTGGTATTTTAATTTCTGTAGGAACGTCTTTGAAATTGCCTTTGTCTACTACATATGTAACCTTTATGGTTGCTATGGGTACCTCTTTAGCCGACAGGGCTTGGGGTAGAGAAAGTGCTGTTTATAGAATTGCTGGGGTTTTAAGCGTGATTGGTGGATGGTTCTTAACCGCTATTGTAGCATTTACATTCTCAGCTATTGTTGCTTTTTTAATCAACCTTGGTGGACCATCAATGATTGCAATCCTATTGCTAACCGTACTTTTCTTAATCACTAGAAATTATATCAAACACTCACAAAAAGAAAAAGAAAAGGAAGCGAAAAAAGCCATCAAAAAAGAAACCGTTGACACCATTAACGGTGTGATTAATGAAAGTTCTGATCATATCATCCAAGTATTAGGTAGGGTACGTAAACTATACTCTAATGTTGTCATCAACTTGGCAGATCAAAACTTAGACAAGCTAAAGAAAAACGACAAACATGTAAACAAACTTAACCAGGAAATTGATGAGCTACGCAACGATGTCTTCTACTTTATCAAATCTTTGGAGAAAAGTTCGGTTGAAGCTAGTAAGTTTTATATTTCTGTGTTAGGCTATCTAGAAGACATTTCACAATCGATTAGCTATATTTCTAAAATTAGCTACAAGCATGTGAACAACAACCACAAGCCCTTAAACAAAGAACAAATTGTTGATTTGAAATCTATCATGTCTGGACTTGAAACCGTTTTGAATGACATCTCACAAGTACTAGAGAGTCAATCTTTTGAAAAAGTTTTTGCTATTATAGAGAAAAAACAAACACTACTTGACAATGTCTCTGAATCTTTAGGGAAACAGATTGATAGAATTAGAACTGTAGAAACAAGTGCAAAAAACACGACACTTCACTTTGGGATCATTATGGAATCTAAAGATTTAATCATGGCCCTAATCAATCTATCTGAACTGATCAATAGCATACAATCTAGTGTGGTTAAAAAATAAAGAATGATACCTATAAAAAACCGCTTTTGTTGTTACAAAAGCGGTTTTTTTTATCTTCTTTAAACGGATTGCTTAAGACAATACCGACTTGATTCTAGTTACTGCTTCTCTCAACTGCGCCTCAGATGCTGCGTAAGAGATACGAATACAATTAGGAGCTCCAAAAGACTCTCCAGATACGGTTGCTACATTCGCTTGTTCTAACAAAAGCATAGAAAAGTCTGCAGCAGTTTCAATGGTTTTCCCTTGAAAAGATTTTCCAAAGAAAGCAGAAACATCAGGAAAAATATAGAAAGCACCTTTGGGGATATTTAACTTAAACCCATCAATGGCCCCTAACAATTCCAACATCATATCCCTACGCTTTTGAAATTCCTCAACCATATAATCTATTCTTGATACCGGCTCAGTCAACGCAGTAATTGCGGCTCTTTGGGCGATACAGTTTGTTCCAGATGTAATCTGACCTTGCATTTTTGTACAAGCCTTTGCAATCCACTCAGGAGCACCAATATATCCAATTCTCCATCCAGTCATTGCAAATGCTTTTGCCAATCCATTAACTGTTATGGTTCTATCGTACATGGAGGGAATACAAGCAATACTGAAATTTGGCGTACCATAATTGATGTGCTCATAAATCTCATCAGATACGATAAAAATATCTGGATACTTTTCTAACACTGCTGCCAATGCTTTGTAATCCTCCTCGGTATAAACTGTCCCACTTGGATTATTTGGAGAATTAAAGAAAACTAATTTTGTTTTTGGTGTGATTGCTTCTTCTAATTGAGCAGGCGTAATTTTAAAATCTGCTTCAATAGAAGATGGGATTTCTTTATATGTTGCTCCCCCCAAAATCCCTAAAGCAGAATATGATACCCAGTATGGTGCTGGTAACAAAACCTCATCTCCTGGATTTAATAAAACTTGAGTTATGTTTGCAAGGGATTGTTTTGCTCCAGTTGAAACCACAATCTGATTTGGCTTGTAATCTAAGTTGTTGTCTCTTTTAAATTTTAAAGAAATTGCTTCTTTTAAATCAGCATAACCATCAACAGGACTATATGAATTGTAATTGTCGTTGACTGCTTGAATTGCAGCATCCTTGATGTAGTCTGGTGTATTAAAATCTGGTTCCCCTAAACTTAAACTAATAATATCTTTACCTGCTGCTTTTAATTCTCTTGCTTTTGCAGCCATTGCTAATGTTGCTGATGCTGGTAAACCTGTGATTCTGTCTGATAAAACTTGTTTCATTGCTTAATTTACTTATAATAATTATTTATCCCACTTGAGGTTGCTTTCCTAAAACAACCAATTGATTAATATGTGCTTTTAATGCTTCCTTCACGGTTTCATATTCGTGATAGGGTAGTTGAAATTCTTTCGCTGTTTTTTTAACAATCTTAGAAATGTCTTTGTAATGGACATGAGAGATTGTTGGAAATATGTGATGCTCTATTTGAAAGTTTAACCCTCCTAAAAAAAAGGAAACAAATTTGTTTTGAGTCGCAAAATTTGCAGTTTCTTGCAATTGATGCGCTGCCCAGCTTCTTTTTTCTTTTTCTAATTTTTCAGCGGAAACAACCTCAATAGCATCTGTAATATGTGCCAATTGAAATACTGTGCTCAGCACGAAACCTGCTACATAATGCATAACCATGAAACCAACCAACCACTGATACCACATAACATTCATGACTAACAATGGCAATACTAGCCAAAATAAGTAATAAACTATTTTGGTCATAACCAATAAGCTCCACTCCTTCGTCGCATTTAACTCTCCCTCAGCACTTAACTTCTGCTTGATATACTTGGGTGTCTGTCTAAAATCTACTACCAAAGCCCATTGGATAGTCAACAATCCGTATAAAAAGAAAGCATAAAACCGTTGGTATTTATGAAATCGTTTCCAAGGTTCAAAAGGGGACAATCTAAGAACTCCCTGTATGTCTATATCTTCGTCAATTCCTTCTACATTGGTATAGGTATGGTGTAATAAATTATGCTGAACTTTCCAGTTATAGACATTACCCGCCAAAATATAAATGGTATTACCCATCAATTGATTAACCCACCATCTACTTGAAAAAGAACCGTGATTACTGTCGTGCATTACATTCATACCAACACCTGCCATTCCCAACCCCATCATCCCACAAAGTAAAACACGCAACAAATTGTGCATTGGGAAAATAATGATAGAAAGATAAGAGACAAACAGCAAAGATAACATCAGTGCTGCCTTGGTATAAAGCACCCAATTTCCGGTACGTTTAAGATTGTTGTCTTTAAAATACTTGTTAACTCTTTGATTAAGAGTTTTAAAAAATTGATTGTTGCTTTCTCGTGAAAAACTTGCTTGCCGCATTTAGTCGTATAGTTCTGACTACAAAAGTAATTAATTTTTATTCAGTTTATTTGAATTCTGCCGTAAGAAATTCAAATTTCAATAGTTTTTATTTAAACTCTAAAAATTATTTAACCTCACTATTACCCTCTGTTTTTGATTGAAATCATTTACTTTTGTAATATCATGACAGCAGTAACTACCATTTTAAAATACTTTCCAGAGTTATCCGAAACCCAAATTGCGCAGTTTACAGCCCTGGATAAACTCTACAAGCACTGGAATGCCCAGATCAATGTAGTTTCTCGAAAAGACATTGACGAACTATACGTGAGACATATCCTTCACTCTTTAGGGATCGCAAAAGTTCAAAAGTTTAAACCTGGAGCTAGAATTCTAGATGTAGGAACAGGAGGTGGTTTCCCTGGAATTCCTCTGGCTATTTTATTTCCCGAAACTGAATTCTTTTTGGTAGACGCTATTGGTAAAAAAATAAAAGTTGTAAACGAGATTGCAGAAGAAATCGGACTCATAAACCTCAAAGCAGAACACATTAGGGCAGAAAAGGTGAAAGGTGAGTTTGACTTTATCGTAAGTAGAGCTGTGACCGCAATGCCTGATTTTATAAAATGGGTAAAAAACAAATGTGCTAAAAAGAATAATCATTCTTTAAAAAATGGAATTTTATACTTGAAAGGAGGAGATTTAACAGAGGAATTGAAAGATTTCCCAAACTCGAATTTATATGAGTTACCTAACTATTTTAAAGAAGATTTTTTTGAAACTAAAAAAGTAGTTCACCTTCCTTTAAAATATAAACCGCGTAAATAAATGCAATTGAAAATTTTTCTTATTGGACTACTTATTTCTTGCACGCTAATGGCGCAACAAGAACAAGAGATAGAGAAATACATAGATTCTATTTACCTTGAAGATCAATTCTATTTCGGATTACTATATAATTTTAACATCACCAACAACAATAATATTGAATCTAGCGGAGTGCCTTTTTGCGTCAAAACAGGCTTTATCAAAGACATCCCACTGAATAAAAAAAGAAACAAGGCACTGGGGTTAGGAGTTGGTTATAATTTTGATGTGGTAAGACCTAATATCGTCATTCAAAACCAAAACCAAGGTTTGGTATTTAATGTTGACAATAGTGATCAAAGTACTAATTACGCCAGTCATGAAATTGAATTTCCACTTGAATTCCGATGGAGAACTTCAACTGCAACTAATGATAGCTTTTGGAGAATATATACTGGTGTTTCTTTCGTAAAAATTCTAAAAAGTACTGCTAGCTTTAAGAACAGCGCCGTTAACACCACTACTTTCAAAGATATCCCAGCTATAAACAGGAACAAGTATACCTTGTATACCTCTGTTGGTTTTGGTACTTGGAATCTTTACGTGAAATACTATCTAAACAGGTTTTTTGACAACAATATAGATAGAGAAAAAGAGGAAAACATCAATTTCAACCAACTAAAAGTGGGGGTTATGATGTATTTACTATAAAACAAGACTGGTTAGTATCGGCAATAAAAACCCTAGGATAGATCCAATTATAATCTCTTTAAAATTATGTGCTTTCAACTTTAATCTTACAGTTGCCAATACTCCTGTCATCATAAAAAGAAGGGCAATCACAAAAATTGAATACTGATAGGCAACACCATAGACAACAGCAAAACCTAGTAAACTTGTCATTCCAAGTAAATGTAAACTTGCTTTGATCTTGAAATAAAGAAAGATGAAAACAGCTATCAATCCCAAGGCAATAGCATAAACTAAAATAGTCAATTCTCTTATTTGCCAGACACGACTGATCATAAGGGCTAAAAATAAATAATTTACAAACATTAAAATGACTGGCAATTTCCTATCATTGATCTCAGGAACTTCAATGCTTTTGATTCGTCCTGTAAACTTTAGGAAAAAAATCATTAGTAAAGGCAATAAAAAAGTACACCCTACCACAAGAAAGAAAATCAAATATATTTGCATTTTAGAGAGCGGTAATGGCAAATGAGTTAAGTATAACCATGAGCCAAACATGGGTAAAAATATAGGATGCAAAAGGATTGATATAGCTTTGTAAATTTTTTTCATACTTATATTTCCTTTCTCAATCTTGCAACAGGAATGTCTAACTGTTCTCTATACTTGGCAACAGTTCTACGAGCAATTAAATACCCCTTATCTTTCAGCAAGGAAGACAATTTATCATCTGTTAAAGGTTTCTTTTTGTTTTCTTCATCAATTACGGTTTTTAAAATACTCTTTATTTCTCTTGTAGAAATATCTTCTCCTAGGTCATTTTTCATCGACTCAGAGAAAAACTCTTTAACCAATTTTGTACCATAAGGGGTCGCGCAATATTTACTGTTTGCAACTCTAGAAACCGTAGAAATATCCATATCAATCTTTTCTGCCACATCTTTTAAAATCATAGGTTTCAATTTCCCTTCATCACCTGTGAGTAAATATTCTTTTTGCATTTTCATGATCGTACTCATAGTAAGCATCAATGTTTGTTGGCGCTGCTTGATGGCATCAATAAACCACTTCGCAGAATCTAGTTTCTGCTTTATGAATAATACTGCATCTTTTTGAGATTTGGTTTTGACCTTGGCCTCTTTATACCCTTTTAGCATATTATTATACTCCCTTGAAACATGTAAATCTGGAGCATTTCTTGAATTCAACAACAATTCTAATTCTCCTTCGGAAATTCTTATGGTAAAATCTGGCACTACCTGTGCTGCTATTTTAGAATTCCCTACCACTGCCCCTCCTGGCTTTGGGTTTAATTTTGATATTTCTTTAATCGCATCTTTTAGTTCTTCTTCAGAAACCTCATACTTTGTCAGCAATTTTTGATAGTGTTTTTTTACAAAAGCATCAAAAGATAATTCCAACATTCTTATCGCCAAAGCTATTGATCTTGTGAATGGTTTTGACTTTAATTGAATAATGAGACATTCTTTTAAATCTCTTGCTCCAACACCTGTAGGCTCTAATTTTTGTACGACACGATACAAGACATCGTCCACTTTTTTCTCCTCTACAAAAATATTTTGAGTAAAAGCCAAATCATCAACAATATCAATCGAATCTCTCCTTAAATAACCATTATCATTAATGCTACCCACTAAAAACTCAGCAATAATATACTCTTCATCACCCAAAGAAAAAGTATTCAATTGATTGATTAAAGACTGGTGAAAGCTAATTCCTCCTGCATAAGGCACTTCCTTTTCTTCATCATCTGCAGCGTAATTATTTGCTTGTAATTTGTAACTTGGAATATCGTCATCGCTCAAATACTCATCAATATTAATATCATCTGCTTCGATGGAATCATTACCTTCATCCGCATAATCATCATAATTATCCTCAAATGCCTCCTCTTGTTCTTTCCCAGACTCTAACGCTGGATTCTCTTCAATCTCTTGTTTTAGTTTTTGCTCAAAAGCTTGGGTAGGCATCTGTATCATCTTCATCAACTGGATTTGTTGTGGCGATAATTTTTGAGATAACTTTAAATTGAGACTTTGTTTTAACATAATACTTGATGCAATTCTGTTGACTTTTACTCTAAGATAGTAAAGTATCTGATAGAAACTCACAAATGTCACATCAAATTCAATGCCGAAAAATTAATACACTGATAATCATTTAAATACACCGATGATCTTCGTGATAAAATATTATTTTCGAGTTATACCTGGACAGACAAACCCTTTTTGACAACCAACATTAATCTCAATAGTATTGACTCAATTAAGCATTGTTTTTATTGATTGCGTAAACAAACATCACAAACCAATCCCATAAAAAAAGCTCAAGTGTTTACTTGAGCTTTTTTTATGGGATTCGTCTAATTCTTTATTTTGCTAAAAAAGAACTCACGTTATTTTCTATTCTTACAAGTACATCAGAGATGTCAGCTTTCACAAAAACCTCTCCTGTAATCTGCTCATACAACTCTATATACCTATTTGATATTTCTTCTATTTTCTCTGTTGTCAAATCTGGTATTTGCTGACCATCCTTTCCTTGAAATCCATTTTCTATCAACCACTGACGAACAAATTCTTTAGATAATTGCTTTTGAGAAATGCCTTTATCTTGTCTCTCTTGGTATCCCTCTTTATAAAAATAACGAGAAGAATCTGGAGTGTGAATTTCATCAATTACTACAATTTTTCCTTCTGCAGTTTTTCCAAATTCGTATTTGGTATCGACCAATATCAACCCTCTTTCGGCAGCCAGTGCTGTACCTTCTCTGAACAAAGCTAACGTATATGATTCTAGCTGCTTATAGTCTTCTTCTGAAACCACTCCATTTGCTATTATAGCCTCACGAGAAATATCTTCATCATGATCTCCTAGATCTGCCTTTGTTGTTGGTGTAATAATAGGCGTTGGAAATTTATCATTTTCCTTCATCCCGTCTGGCATCTTAACACCGCACAAAACCCTTTCTCCATTTTTATAAGTTCTCCAAGCATGTCCAGTACAATATCCGCGAACTACCATTTCTACTTTAAAGGGTTCACATGCATAACCTACAGTCACATTTGGATCAGGAACCCCTAAAACCCAGTTAGGACAAATATGCTTAGTTGCATCTAACATCTTAGCTGCTATCTGATTTAAAATCTGTCCTTTGTATGGTATTTGCTTTGGCATAATGACATCAAAAGCAGAAAGTCTATCAGAAGCCACCATCACTAGTTTTTGGTCTACCGTATAGACTTCGCGAACTTTTCCTTTGTAGATGGCTGTCTGCCCTGGAAAACTAAAATTGGTATCGTTAATTGTATGACTCATTTCATCATTTAATTTATTGCAAAAATAGACAAAGTTTGTAAAGTAATTAGGGTTTCTAAAATTAAAAATTCAGCATGACGCTTACTGGTAGGTTTTAAATTAAACCCTCTATTCCGTCTCTATGCTCTTATAGGCTGTAATAATTTCTTTCACCAAACGGTGTCGGATTACATCCTTACCATCCAAAAATACCTGAGCAATTCCTTTGACATCTTTCAACGCCAATAGAGCTTCTTTCAATCCGGATACTTGTTTTCTTGGCAAATCTATTTGACCTGGATCTCCATTTACAACAAACTTTGCTCTTTTCCCCATTCGAGTTAAAAACATTTTCATTTGGCTATGTGTGGTGTTTTGAGCTTCATCTAAAATCACAAATGCATTGTCCAAAGTCCTACCTCTCATAAAAGCAAGAGGAGCTATCTGTATGACACCTTTTTCCATATGAGAAGCTAATCTTTCTGCCGGAATCATGTCCCTCAATGCATCATACAGCGGCTGCATATAGGGATCTAATTTTTCTTTCATGTCGCCAGGTAAAAAACCTAAGTTCTCTCCAGACTCTACTGCAGGTCTTGTTAAAATTATTTTTTTAACCTCTTTTTCTTTTAATGCTCTAACCGCCATAGCGACAGCTGTGTATGTTTTCCCGGTACCTGCTGGGCCAACAGCAAACAACATATCATTGGTTTCCATGGCTTTTACCATGTTTCGTTGATTATCTGTTTGTGCTTTTATAAAATTCCCTCCAACACCATGCACCAAAATCTCATCATTTGCACGTTTTTTTTGCAACTCATGCTGAGAGGCCAACAATAATTGCTCTATGCTCGTTTCATCTAAACTATTGTATTTGAGCAAGTAATTAACTAAAATCTGAATTCTTTTTTCAAATTCATCCAACAAAAGGGATTCCCCATATGCTTTTATTGTATTTCCCCTAACAACTAATTTTAGCTTAGGATAATACGATTTGATTAAATCTAGGTAGGTATTGTTAGATCCAAAAAAGTCTATTGGATTTATTTCTTCTAGGGTTATTAGGCGTTCGTTCAAGCTAAAAATCTGTTTATAAATTGCACTGACAAAGTACATAAATATCATTTACAATTCTTTAAATTTGCTTATAATTATTATCATTAAAATTTCAATAGCTCTCTTTACATATGGCAATTATCACCTTAACAACAGACTTTGGCATAAAAGATCATTTTGTTTCTGCTGTAAAAGGAGCCATATTTACCCTACTGCCCGAAACTAGGGTCGTTGATATTTCCCATCAGATTTCGCCATTCAACATAACAGAAACTGCTTATATCCTAAAAAACGCATACAAGAATTTTCCTAAAGGGACAATTCATATTATCGGGGTAGATTCTGAAATGACTCCTGACAACAAACACATTGCGCTTCAGCTAGACGATCACTATTTTGTTTGCCCAGATAACGGAATCATATCTATGATTGCCTCCGAAATCAACCCTACAAAAATTGTGGAAATTAATATTCATAATAGGATTGAAAGTAGTTTTTCTGTACTAGATGTATTTGTAAATGTGGCTTGTCACATCGCACGTGGTGGAACACTAGATGTTATAGGACGTCCGTTAGATAAAATCACCAAAGTGGTTGAGCTACAACCACAGATTGTATCTGAAAGCAAAATCATTGGTTCTGTTATTTATATTGACAATTATGGAAATGTTATCTCTAACATCACCAAAGAGCTATTCAATAGAGTTGGCAAAGGAAGATCTTTCACTTTATCAGCTGGCAATTACAACTTCAAGAAAATACTTAACAAGTACAGTGACATCGTAAACTTTTCTCAACCTATAAACGAACGAAATCTAGCCGGAAATAAGTTAGCGCTGTTCAACTCCGGCAACTATTTAGAAATTGCACTTTACAAAAGTAATCTGGAAACTGTTGGTGGCGCGTCTACCTTGTTAGGACTTGGCTACAGAAGTACGATAGGTATAGAATTTGAAAAAATCACAATTGATGAAAGCCATTTTTAATAAAGAAATCCAATCTTTTTTCAGCAACCCTGTTGGCTATCTGCTAGTGATTTCATTCTTGCTACTCAACGGACTAATACTTTGGGTGTTCAAAGGCTCTAGCAATGTGTTCTATAGCGGATTCGCTGATATCAATGCTTTTTTTAGTAATAGTTCTTGGATTTTAGCTGTTTTAATTCCTGCAATGACAATGAAAAGTTTTGCTGACGAATACAACAACGGAACTATAGAAATCCTTAAAACGCTGCCTGTGTCACATACTCATATCGTATTGGCAAAATTTTGGGCTTTTATGGTGGTCATTTTTATCACCTTAACTCCATCACTAGTATTTGTTTATTCCACCTACCAACTAGGAAACCCTATTGGAAATATAGACTTAGGCAGTACCTTAACCTCCTATTTTGGATTGGCCTTATTGGCTTCGACTTATATTGGCATTGGACTCTTTAGCTCTATCGTGATGCTAAACAACGTGAGCGCATTTATTCTTAGTACCATCATTAATTTTACACTCTATTTTGGGTTTACTGCAATAGAAAACGTATCCGAAATTACTTCTTCCGGATGGGGAAATTTTGGAATCACACCCCATTTTGAGGGAATGACACGCGGTGTAATAGATTCAACAGACCTCATATACTTCATCTCTTTGACCTTAGCATTTTTAGTATGGACTAAAATAAAACTAGACCATGTCTAAAAGCACCAAACATATCTTGTATATTACTGTTTTACTACTGGCAGTAAACTTTATTGGTCATAAAATACATTATCGATGGGACATGACCAAAGACAAACGTTATTCCATCTCAAAACCAACCGTAAACCTTCTGAAAACTTTGAACAAAGATGTTCATATTTCTGTTTATTTATCAGGAAATCTCCCTTTTGACTTTGAAAAGCTTAGTAAAGAAACTTCTTACTTCTTAGAAGAGTTAGCTACTAAAAACAACAGAATTTCTTTTACGATGGTCAATCCAAAAGGAAAAGAAGAAACGTTAGCTCAACAAGGGCTTAATCCAAGTAGATTAACCATTCAAGAAGATGGAAAAATTTCTGAAAGCTCTATTTTTCCTTACGCCATAGTTAGAAGCGGAAAAAAAAGGACACTGATCAACCTGTTAAAGAGTTCATACTTTGAAAACCAAGAAAGTCAGATAGAAAATGCTATTCAGAATCTAGAATTTGCTTTCGCTGATGGAATCCAAAGCGTGACTGCAAACAAAAAACAAAAAATTGCGATACTCAAAGGTAATGGGGAATTGCAAGATATTTATCAGTATGACTGGCTAAGAACTCTTGGAAAAAACTATCACCTCGCGCCTTTCACCTTAGATTCTATTTCTGATCACCCACAAACAACTTTGCAAAAGTTAAAAGAGTACGATCTTATTATTATCAGTAAACCTACCGAGGCATTTACTGAAAAAGAAAAATTCACTTTAGACCAGTACACCATGAGTGGAGGAAAGTCTATTTGGCTTCTGGATATGGTACATACTCCTAAAGATAGTTTGATGCAAAATGGAAAGCTTCTGGCTTATCAACGAGATTTAAATTTGACGGATTATCTTTTTAATTATGGTATCCGTATTCAAAAACACCTAGTAAGAGATTTATATGCAACCAACATTACACTAGCGACGGGTAAAGTAGGAAACAATACTCAATTTGATCAATTCTTATGGGACTATTACCCGCTAATAAAGAGCAATAACAAACATGTAATCAGCAAAAACATTGGTGAAATAAAATTAGAGTTTGTAAGTAGTATAGATACTTTGAATTCTGCCCTAAAAAAAACACCTTTGCTAGAAACTTCTAACTTAACCAAAATTTTAAAAGTTCCTAATTTTGTGGACTTAGCAAGTATTGGTGAAACAAAAGATATGGAAACCTATAGTGAGGGCTCTAAAATTCTTGGTGTCCTAATTGAAGGAAACTTCGATTCAGCATATAAAAACAGGATCAAACCCTACAAAACAAAGTTTACACCAAGCGGAAAAAACAATAAAATGATTGTGATTGCAGATGGAGACATCAGCAGTAATGACATTGCTAAAGGACAACCTTTGGCATTAGGACTTGACAAATGGAATCAACAATTTTACAATAACAAACAATTCTTAATGAATGCTGTTAATTATTTGTTAAATGATAATGGACTCATTCAATTACGGACTAAAAAAGTTATCATTGACAAGATCAATAAACCCAAAGCCTTTGAAGAAAAATTAAAATGGCAATGGATCAACTTGTTGCTGCCTACTGCTATTCTTGGTGTTTTTGGGCTCATAAATTTCTATGTCCGAAAGCGTAAATATTTATAATAGGTTATCAACACTTTGCTAAATTATGTTTAAAACATTTATTGGAAACATTGAGTTTTAGACCTATATTAGCTTTCACGTATAACGCAATATCACACAACGTAACTCTATGAAATTTATAGTATCAAGTTCACAACTATTAAAACAATTACAAGTATTAAGTGGAGTAATTAGCACTAGTAGTACTTTGCCTATTTTAGATAATTTTTTATTCGATTTAAGTGAAAACGAACTGAAAATATCTGCTTCAGACCTAGAAACTACTATGTCCACTAGTATAGAAGTCCAGTCTGACAATGAAGGATCCATTGCAGTACCTTCAAGAATATTATTAGACACCCTAAAAACACTTCCTAACCAACCGCTAACTTTCAAAATAGAAGGAAATAATAAAGTAGAAATTACCTCTGAACAAGGGAACTATGGAATGCCCTTTTTTGAAGGAAGTGATTTCCCCAAAGAAGTTTCATTAGAAAACCCTAACACGACTATAGTACCGGCAAACGTATTGGCCAATGCTATTTCCAAAACAATTTTTGCGACGGGTAATGATGATTTAAGACCCGTAATGAGCGGTGTTTTCTTTCAATTTGGCACAGAAAGCTTAACTTTTGTAGCTACCGATGCTCATAAACTTGTAAAGTATACACGAAAAGATGTAAGAGCAGAAGAAGCAGCAGAATTTATCATGCCTAAAAAGCCCCTGAACATACTAAAAGGAATTTTGGCAACTTCAGATGCTGAAGTATCCATTACATACAATGAAGCAAATGCAAAATTTACTTTTGATAATGTTGCGTTGACCTGTAGGCTAATTGATGGTAAATACCCAAATTACAATGCAGTAATTCCTAAGGAAAACCCAAATAAATTAACGATCTCTAGAGGTTCTTTTCTAAACTCTACCAAGCGTGTGTCTATTTTCTCAAGCAAAACCACACACCAAATTCGTTTAAAAATGGCAGGAACAGAACTAAACATTTCTGCTGAGGATATTGATTTTTCAAACAAAGCCAAAGAGCGTTTGTTGTGTGAATATCAAGGTGATGATCTAGAAATTGGGTTCAACTCACGATTCTTAACTGAGATGCTAAATAATTTATCATCAGATCATATACAGTTAGAAATGTCATTACCCAATAGAGCAGGAATCTTAACTCCGGCCGATGGTACTGAAGAAGGAGAAGAGATTACAATGCTAGTTATGCCAGTAATGTTAAGTAATTAATTCTAACTCGACTATATAAAAAAGGCGTTTCACATTGGTGTGAAACGCCTTTTTACATGATTTAAAAGAGATAAAATCTATGAATTTCCTAGCCCATCTTTATTTAGCAGGTTCTAATAAAGAAATTATCATTGGTAATTTCATAGCAGACACAATCAAAGGAAATAAATTTGATCATTTTTCAAAAGACATACAGTTTGGCATTAAAATGCACAGACGTATTGATACTTTTACAGATAGCCACCCTATATTTAGACAAAGTAAGAGAAGACTCGACGATAAGTATAGACTTTACAAGGGTGTCATCATCGATCTTATTTACGATCATTTCTTAGCTAAAAACTGGTCACAATATGCTGATACTTCTTTATTTGACTTCAGCCAAGAAATCTATCAGTTACTAGAAAAAAATTATGCTATTTTACCTGAAAAAGCGCAATACCTAATCCCATACATGTCTAAACAAAACTGGCTATACAAGTATAAATCTCTTCAAGGAATAGGGGAAGTCATGCATGATATGAACATTCGAACTCAGGGTCGCTCTAAAATGAACGAAGCAATTGTAGACCTCAAAGATAATTATGCTATTTTTGAAAAAGACTTTACCTGTTTTTTCAAAGAAATTGAGAATTATTCATCTACATACTTAAAAAATCATGACTGCAAAAATAATAAGTAACGGAATCTTAAGAACCATTGCAATACTTGCTGGACTTGCTGGATTGACATGGTTTGTATTACAAATACAAACCGTAATTATTTATATTATTATTTCAGCGATACTCGCTCTAATTTCAAGGCCATTCATAAGATTTTTTAAACTAAAACTCAAATTCAACAATAGCCTATCAGTAATCACAACCATCCTAATCTATACGGTACTTATTGTAATTCTTGTAAATCTTTTCGCACCATTGATTAGCAAACAAAGTGAAAATATTGCTTTACTAAATTCAGAGGAGTTTAAGGGAAATATAGAGAAACTAAGAAAAGAAGTAAATGACTATTTAATATTAAATCATATTGATGTTTTAGAGAAAACACAGAACATTGATTTCTTACCAGGAATAAAAAACATTCCTAATGTAATCAACTACATTTTAAGCAAGTTAGGCTCTTTTAGTATTGGGCTTTTTTCTGTTTTATTTATAACCTTCTTCTTCATGCAAGAGGCTAAGATTCTTTCTAAGGCTACCCTGGTGTTGACCCCTAAAAAACATTTACTCCATGTGGTAAGGTCTATAGAAACAATCAAAGATTTATTATCACGTTACTTTATCGGCTTGATCATACAAATCAGTATTTTATTTGTGATCTATACTTCATTATTAACTATTTTTGAAATTGAAAACCCAATCATCATTGCCTTTTTGTGTGCTTCACTCAATCTGATTCCGTATTTAGGACCTATGATGGGGGGTGTCATTATGTTCATTTTAACGACGACAAACAATCTAGACTTAGACTTCAGAACAGAAATACTACCGAACACACTTTACATCATGGCAGGATATACAATTGCCCAACTAATTGACAACTTCATAAGCCAACCAATCATTTTTTCAAGAAGCATAAAATCACATCCCTTAGAAATTTTTATTGTTATACTCGTCTTTGGTAACTTGTTTGGTGTTTTGGGTATGGTCATTTCTATTCCAGCATACACAGCAATAAAAGTGATTGCTAAAGAATTTTTTAACAAGTACAAGGCCATCAAACTACTGACCAAAGATTTTTAATTTGAACGAAATTATTCTACAGAAACAGGTTCAAGATTTTGTACAACACAATCTAAAATCAGATGTACACAAATTAGCACTGAAAGGGAGTCCTTTTAAGGATATCAATATACAGGAATTAATCGGTCAAATAGAAGCCAAAAGGAAATGTGAAAAAAAACTACCTAGTTGGTTTCATGCAAGTAACATTTACTATCCAAGCAAAATAAACATTGAACAAACATCGTCGGAGTTTACAGCACGGCATAAAAGTCACCTAATCAAAGGAGAGTCCATTATTGATCTTACTGGAGGATTTGGAGTAGATGATATTGCGTTTTCTAAACAGTTCAAAAAAGTTACACATTGTGAACTAAACGTAGGCCTATCAAAAATTGTTAGCCATAATTTAAAAGAATTGGGAGTTCATAATATTGATTTGGTTGAAGGAAATGGAATTGATTATGTTCTAAAAAATGACAACTGCTATGATTGGATATACATTGACCCTTCACGAAGAAACGACAAGAAAGGAAAAGTATTCATGTTAAAAGATTGTTTGCCAAACGTCCCGCAACATCTATTGGATTTGTTAAATAAAAGCAATCATATACTACTTAAAATTTCCCCTCTGATGGATATTACAAGCTGTATTCAAGAATTAGAATTTGTAAAAGAAATTCATATTATAGCTGTAGACAATGAGGTTAAAGAGATACTGGTTTTTATAGAAAAAGGTTACAATGGGGAAATCACAGTTAAAGCAACACATCTTTCAAAAAAAATTGAACCCTTTACTTTTAGCTATCAACAAGATTATAATTACACACTCTCCCCTCCTTTAAAATATTTATATGAACCCAACAGTGCCATTTTAAAATCCGGGGGATTTTCTGCTGTTGCACATCAGTACAAACTAGACAAATTGCACCAACACTCACATCTTTATACTTCCAATCAATACAAAGAGTTTCCAGGAAGGGCTTTTGAAATTTTGCACATCCTTCCTTACAACAAAAAGAAAATAACAAAACTGCTACCAAATAAAAAAGCAAACATAACGACACGTAATTTCAAAGAAACCGTAGCAATGATTCGCAAAAAAACTGGAATCAAAGAAGGAGGAGATGTTTATTTATTTTTCACTACTGATCTCAACAATCATCAAATTGTATTGTTCTGTAAAAAATTATAAGTCTTGTATATAAAGCATCATTTCACTGTAAATAAAGGACAATTCTTCACTTTTTATGACATAGGGTGGTACAATATAAAGCGTATTCCCTAAAGGCCTCAAAAAGATTCCTCTAGCCATAAAGTACTCAAAAATAGCATTCCTATCTTTTCCATAACGATCAATGTCTAAATCTAAATCTACTGCTAAAACCACGCCTAGAGTTCTAATTTCTTTTACTTTTGGGTGATCTTGTAGGCTTTTTGAAAACTGTTGATGCCCTTTTTGGATTCGTTGAATTCCTTGCTGAATTTCATCTGACTGCAACAAGTCTACACTAGCTTTTACCGCCGCACAGGCAATAGGGTTTGCTGAATAAGTATGCCCGTGAAAAAAACCTTTGCTAATATGATCCGCATAAAAAGCACTATAAATTTTTTCTGTACAGGTGGTTAGCCCCATGGCTACCATTCCCCCTGTTAAAGCTTTTGACAAGCATAATATATCTGGCTTATTTTCTAACCTGTCTGAAGCAAAATAAGTTCCTGTTTTCCCAAAACCAGTCATCACTTCATCAGCCACACAAATTACGTCATTTTGTTGAGCCAAGGCAATCATCTTATCCAAATGCACTGCCTTGTGCATTTGCATACAGTTTGCGCCTTGGATTAGAGGCTCAAAAACAAAACAGGCGACCTCACCTGAAACCATCATTTCTTCAAAAACTTTCAGAACCTCAAGGATATTTTCATCATTCGGAACAGGGATTCTATCTACACCAAAGACTACATCTTCAAATGGCCCGTTGTACACCTCAAGTCCTGATACTGACATAGCCCCAAAAGTATCTCCGTGAAAAGCATTTTCAAAAGCAATAATCCTTAATTTTTTCCTGTTTTGATTAAAATGATATTGTAAACTCATTTTAATAGCAATATCTACGGTCGTCGAGCCATTGTCCGAAAAAAATATTTTTTGTTGATTGTCTGGTAAAATTTTCATCAACTTTTCAGACATTTCAACTGCTGCTGGATGTGTAAAACCGGCAAAGACAACTTGATCCATTGTAGAAGCTTGATCAACCACATTCTTTACTATATGTGGATGACAATGCCCGTAAACAGATGTGTACCATGAAGAAATAGCATCTATGTACTTATTGCCTTCTTCATCGTATAAAAAAACACCCTCTGTCCTTACAATACCTAAATGCTCAGGAGTCATTTTGTGTTGAGTCAAAGGATGCCACAAATGTTTTTGGTCTCTTTTATTTAAGTTCATGTTCTAATTTTTCTTTGAATAAATCTGCATACTTCCTCACCACTACCTTATCTATTATTTCCTCTTGATCTACCCTGCCGATGACTTTGACTCCAGACATTTTCTTAATAATCTCCTCAGTTGTTGGGTGTTCATTTCCACTAAAAATCAAAACAGGCTCAAATCCTCTTCGCTTGATCAGTTCCAAAGTCAATAATGTATGATTGATACTTCCCAAATAATGTCTAGAAACCACGACCACCAGAGCTTCTTTGGGGATAATATCTAGAATTGTCTCATGGTGATTGACCGGTACTAAAACCCCTCCTGCACCTTCAATCACTATTCTGTTTTCGGTGGTTGGAACATTTAAGTTTGAAGTCTTTACTAGAACTCCATCGATATCAGCTGCGGCATGTGGACTCATTGGAGTTGTTAACCCATATGTTATCTCGTGAATATTAGTTTGGGAATTGGAAACCAAAGCCTTTACTCTATCAGCATCTGAAAACGACAATTCTCCAGCCTGAATAGGCTTCCAATAATCTGCTTTTAAAGCCTCTACACATATAGCTGAAACTAATGTTTTTCCGACCTCTGTTGAAATACCTGTGATGAAAATTTTTTTTGGCATAAGCTTATAGATTACAACGACTTAAATAAAAGTAGTTAATAAAAGAACTAAATCGTTAATTTGTTGTTTGGAATTGTGAGCATGAAGACAAATCCTCAATCGTTCTTGTCCCTTGGGAACTGTAGGAGACATAATTGGTTTTACCAAAAAACCTTTTTCTTGAATTTCTGAGGCTACTGTTTTAACGTGATCATTTCCTGAAATCATAAAACACTGAATGGCACTTGAACTATCAATAAAAAATTTAGATAAATTAGAGAATACCAATTGATTTTTAAAATGAGATATATTCTCTTTTAATAAATGACTAGCTTTCCCCTTACTCAATTCTACAAAGGCAGCTTTTATGGTTGCTACTGTATGCAATGGAATTGCTGTTGTATAGATAAAAGACCTTGAGAAATTAATCAAATAATCTCTCAACTCATTAGAACCAAAAACAATAGCTCCATGGCAACCTAATGCTTTTCCAAAGGTATTTATCCTAGCAAAAATCATAGAAGACAACCCTAATTCACAAACCAAACCCTCACCATGATCTCCAAATACACCGCCTGAATGAGCTTCATCAACAATTAAATAAACTTGATGTTTTTCACATAAAGATGCTATTTCTTGTAAAGGAGCGTTATCTCCATCCATAGAATACACAGCTTCAATCACCACATACATATTTCTATCCAGAGATTTAAAACGAATAATTTTAGTTTCTAAGTCAGTAATGTTATTGTGTTGGAACTTATAATTCTTGGCAGAACTTAGTCGAATACCGTCTCGTACCGACGCATGAATCAGTTCATCAAAAAGCAAAACATCGTTTTTCTGTAGAATTGCAGAAAACAAACCCAGGTTCGCATCATATCCAGAGTTGTATAACAGACCCGAATCTGCCTTATGGAATATTGCCAATTCTTGCTCTACTGACAAATGCAAATCGTGGGTTCCCGATATTAGCCTAGAACCTGTACTCCCATTTTGAACTTCATAAACTTGTAAAATATTAGAAGTTAACTCTGATATAGAAAGAGATTTTGCAAAGCCCAAATAATCATTTGAATAAAAATCTACAAGTGTGGGGTCTTCAACTTGTAAAAACCTAAAGGCATTATCTGCCTGTCTTATCTGAAGTTTCTGTTTTAATGATTGGGGAAATTCACGCATGATACAAAAATAAAAAACGCTATCTAGAATTAGATAGCGTTTTGTATTTATTTGATTGGAAAATTAATCTGCAAGGATAATCACCTTATTATCTTTCATTTCAATTGTTCCACTTTTGATCTTTAAAATTAGGACCTTGTCATCATCTGCATGAGATTCGATACCGCTTGCCAATTTATCCAAAGCTAAGTCTTCTTGGGTGTGAACGTTAATTTTAACTATCCCCTTTTCTAAAACAGAAACTATAGGGGCGTGATTATTCAACATCTGAAATTCTCCCTGTGCTCCAGGAACCGTAACTGAATCAACTGTTGAAGAAAACAAAACGGCTTCTGGTGATACTATTTCTAAATACATATTATTTTAGTTTTCAGTATGTAGCACCCAATAATAAAACCAATTGGATACTAGTGAACTAATTATTAGTTTATCCTTCCGCTAACATTTTTTCTCCAGCATCAATCGCATCTTGGATAGATCCTTTCAAGTTGAAAGCAGCTTCTGGGTATTTATCTAATTCTCCATTCATAATCATATTGAACCCTTTGATTGTATCTTTAACATCAACCAATACTCCAGGGATACCTGTAAATTGTTCAGCAACATGGAAAGGCTGAGACAAGAAACGTTGTGCTCTTCGTGCTCTGTGTACAACTAACTTATCTTCTTCCGATAATTCTTCCATTCCTAAAATAGCAATGATATCTTGTAACTCTTTATAGCGTTGTAGTAACTCTTTTACATTTTGTGCACAATCGTAATGCTCTTTTCCTAAAATATCAGCTGTAAGAATCCTAGAAGTTGAATCCAATGGATCAACCGCTGGGTAGATTCCCAATTCAGCAATCTTACGAGATAATACAGTTGTTGCATCTAAGTGAGCAAATGTAGTCGCCGGTGCAGGGTCAGTTAAATCATCCGCAGGTACATAAACCGCTTGTACAGAAGTAATAGAACCCGTTTTAGTAGAAGTAATTCGCTCTTGCATCGCACCCATTTCAGTTGCTAATGTTGGTTGGTACCCTACTGCTGATGGCATACGTCCTAACAATGCAGAAACCTCAGAACCCGCTTGTGTAAAACGGAAAATATTATCAACGAAGAATAGAACATCCTTACCATGACCTTCACCTTGTCCAGCTCCGTCACGGAAGTATTCAGCGATAGTCAAACCAGACAAAGCTACACGAGCACGTGCACCTGGTGGCTCATTCATCTGCCCGAACACAAATGTTACTTTTGATTCTTTCATTTTCTCTTGATCGATCTTTTCAAGATCCCAACCCCCTTGCTCCATTGAATGCTCAAATGCTTCTCCGTAAGAGATAATTCCAGCTTCAATCATTTCTCGCATTAGGTCGTTTCCTTCACGAGTTCTTTCTCCAACTCCAGCAAACACAGATAAACCACCATGACCTTTTGCGATGTTGTTAATCAACTCTTGAATCAATACAGTTTTACCAACTCCAGCACCTCCAAACAAACCAATCTTACCTCCTTTTGCATAAGGTTCAATTAAGTCAATAACTTTGATACCAGTAAATAAAACTTCTGTTGAAACAGATAAATCTTCAAATTTAGGTGCCGAACGGTGAATAGGCAAACCATGCTCTCCATCTGTTGGCAATACTGGCAAACCATCAATAGGCTCACCACTTACGTTAAATAAACGCCCATATATATTGTCTCCAACAGGTACTTTAATCGGCACTCCTGTTACCACTACTTCTTGTCCTCTTGACAATCCATCAGAAGAATCCATTGCAATACATCTTACTGTACCCTCTCCTATATGCTGTTCTACTTCTAAGACCAAAGTAGCGCCGTTAGATCTATTGATCAATAAAGAATCGTAAATTTTTGGAAGCTCAGTCCCAGTTTCGAAAGCAACATCAATTACTGGTCCAATAATTTGTGCGATTTTTCCTGTTGTTTTAGACATTTTTATACTATTAAAAGAATTTAATTTCTAGTTATATCTCAATTCAAATTGTTTGAATTAATCGAGTGCAAAGATAATTTTTTTATCAATGCCTACAACTCATTTTATAAAAAAATAGAGGTCTTTTTTAATTATCATTTAAATTGCTTTCGCAATTTAAATGATAATTAACATTCTCTAGAACGTATAAGTCCATGATCCATAGAATTGAGAACCAATTGTACCTGCTCCTGGGGCAGCTTCATACTCCTCTCCTAAGATATTGGCTCCACCAATCTTGAGGCTTGAATTCCAATTTTTAATGTCATACATCACTTGAACATCTAGCAGTGTTCTTGCCTCAATATTTCCATCAACAAATGTGGATTCCCAATAGTAAGCATCCTGCCATCGAGCATTAAGACCGAATCCCAATCCTTTGTAAACATCAGTATTTCCAAAAGAAAATTTTACCTTGTGTTCTGGTGTATTAAAACTAGTTTCAAAATCTGGATCTTGAGACTGATCAAAATCTTGCTTTGCATAACTATAGTTTACACCAAAGTCATAATCTCCAAATATTTTTGATTCTAACCCAAGGTTTAACCCATAAGAAGCTATGTTGGCATCCGTATTAGTATAAACTCTAGCAGCAGTATAATCCGCATTAGCAATGGCTATGATTGCGTTTGGCATTTGTGCAACTGGATGTATATCTGATAGGTTATTTTCACCATAATTTGGAGTTACAACTGTTTTTACAGAAATAAAATCTGTGTACTGATTGTAATAACCACTCAAATCCACAATTGTTTTTTTCCCAATCTTACCTCTATATCCAACTTCATAAGAAGTAACCTGCTCTGGCTTAACCAATTTTGTGTCTGCAGCCTTTAAATCTAGAGGGTTTTGGGTTTGAGAAAACTTCTGCAAAGAGTTCAATGTAAATGAATTTTCATAGGCTAGAGTACCTGTGAAATTTGCAGTTGCTCCAAGACCAAGGGCTTGTGCTGTTGGACTGTTTTGTACTTGGAGTTGATAACGCTCTAAATTATCAGGAGCAGAACCAATTAATATAGCATTCCCCAAATTCAACCCAATATACTGATCTTGAGTCGTTGGATTTCTAAATCCTGTTTGAAAAGAAGCTCTAAAATTATGTTTCTTCTGCTCATCTGGACTAAAAGTAACCGATAATCGAGGGGAAAAGTTTCCATCAAAATTTTGTGCTTTATCATAACGAATCGACCCCGTTAATTTCAATCGGTCTTGCAATAGTTTTTTCTGTAATTGCGTGTAAATTCCAAATTCATCATAAGAAATGGTTCCATCAGAGGGATCCGTAAAAATAGTACCGTCAGAATTCAATACATATCTTCTTGCAGAACCTCCAACTTGAACTTCAGCAAATTCAATCAATTCATGGAAATTATAATTAATATCTGTATGATACAATCTGGATGCATCTACAAACTTAGCTCCTGAGGTTAAATCTGGATCAGAAATTACTTGATCAAAAGCAGCAGCAAACGCTGGGCTACCTGGAATAAACATATCTCTATCTGCAAAAGCTCTTGCTGAACGATCATTTCCTGGAGTAACTCCTGGCACAAGACCTGCAAAAGCACCTCCATATTCTGTAAACCAAGTAGTATTGTCTTTACTCACATTGTTGACGTTAATTCCTGCAAATCGGATGTCATATGAATCTCCAGCATCCTCAGCAGTCACATAAGTTCGTAACATTAAATGCTTAGATTGCAACTCTAATTTATGTTGGTGCATTACAAAATTTCTCATTGCATACCTACTAGCACCTTGATAAATCGTATTCCCAGTTCCAAACTTACTGCTGTAAACAATTTCAGTATCATCATCACCCTTAAATGGTCTCCAATGCATTGATAATGATGCTCTAAAACTATCGGTATCAGGATTGATCAAACTTTGCTCACTGTATCCTGTCCTTGAAACCATACCAATTCCTGGTAATTCAGTACTCACCTCATCTCCATATACATTCATACCATTGTAGTCTAATGTACCTTCTCTAGATCCATTAATTATTTTTCCATCACTATCGATATTTCTAGAATCTGTTGCAAACCAATCTGTAGCTTTTAACAAGGAAGTCGTGAACTTCACAGCAAATTGATCAGTTATTTTTTTAGCGACTCTTACTCCCACATCAACAAATTCATTGGTCCCAGCATTTTCAGAAGAGGTAACTCCTGCTTTACCATAAACACTAACTCCTTCTTGGCTGAAAGGGCTTTTGCTACGCATAAATAAAATTCCATTAAACGCATTTGCACCATACAACGCAGAAGAAGCTCCAGGCAATAACTCTACAGATTGCACATCTAACTCATTCAACCCTATTAAATTACCTAATGGAAAATTCAATCCTGGTGATGAGTTGTCCATCCCATCAACGAGTTGAACAAAACGAGTATTTGCAAAAGAGGCAAAACCACGTGTATTGATAGACTTAAATGTCAAACTACTGGTGTTTACATCAACCCCTTTTAAGTTCTCTAAACCATCGTAAAAAGTAGCTGCGGTCGTATTCTCAATCTGCTTGGTTCCTATACGCTCAATTGATACTGGAGATTCAAAAACACTTTCTGGTGTTCTTGACGCAGAAATCACAATAGCATCTAAACTAGTGAACTCTTCTTTTAACTTAACGATGACCTTTTCCTCTTGGCGGGTTACGATATACTTAAAATCTTCAAACCCCATCGCACTCACCATAATTTCAACTGGAAGTTTTGTTTTTGTATCCAATACAAAATTTCCCTTCATATCTGTCATGACAAATTCAGAAGACCCAACCACGGTTATCGTTGCGGTTAATATTGGTTTTTCGTTTTGATTTTCTATGACAACCCCTTCTACATGGATCGTTTGCTGTGCATAAAAGCTAACGCTAAAAAGCATCAAAAAATAGAATAAATAGTTTGTTTTCATAATAGTTATAGTTTTTTACGGCGGTAAATTACAAAAAATAAAATATTTATTTTTTTTGAGACTCTTAATATTCTTTTCTACCGTGTTAATTTTAAAATAGTATTCTTAAATTTGCCGATAAATATTTCGAATTTGCAAGTAATTCACAACTATCGACAATTTCCAAAAAACATCAACACAGTTGTTACTATAGGAACTTTTGACGGTGTACATATAGGACATAGAGAGATTCTAGATCAACTCATTTCTGAATCTAAAGAGAAGAATCTCAAGTCTGTGTTGCTTTCCTTTTTTCCTCATCCTAGAATGGTGATTCAAGCTGATAATGCGATCAAACTTATCAATACAATTGAAGAACGAATAGAGATTTTATCCAAAACAGAATTAGACTACTTGGTCATACATCCCTTTGACAAAGAATTCTCCAATTTAAGTGCATTCGACTTTGTAAGAGATGTCTTGATCCATCAATTAAATGTTAAAACCCTTGTGATTGGTTATGACCACCGATTTGGTAAAAATAGAGAAGGAGATTTTGAACAATTAAAAGAATACAGTCACACTTTCGAATTTGACATCAAAGAGATAAAAGCTCAAGATATTAATAATGTTGCCGTCAGTTCTACGAAAATAAGAAATGCTCTAAAGTCAGGGGACCCAGAAACGGCACATGAATTTTTAACCGTTCCTTATTTTATACAAGGGACAGTCGTCAAAGGCAAACAATTGGGAAGCACAATAGGCTTTCCTACAGCAAATATCGAGATCTCACAAGCTTATAAACTAATTCCAAAAAATGGTGCCTACGCAATCAAAGCAACACACGAAAGCAATCACTACCAGGGAATGCTGAATATTGGGAATAGACCCACAGTAAATGGAAAAGACAAAACGATTGAAGTCCACCTTTTTGATTTTGACAATGATATCTATGGAGAGGTGCTAAAAATTGAATTTTTACATTTTTTAAGAGCGGAAGAAAAATTTGATTCGATCAACGCACTTCAAAAACAACTAGAAAAAGACAAGGCAGACACCCTTAGTCTGTTAGCATCTATATCACCCAACCAAACATCTTAAACCGTAGATTATGACTGTAGTTTTAATGGAAAGTTTAACTTTGTTCTAAATATTAAATATCGGTATGTTACAAATCCCTTTTATCAGAGAAAACAAAGAATATGTCTTGGCAGGTTTAGCCAAACGTAGCTATAAAAACGCAGAAGCTATTATAGATAAAGTGCTTGCTACTGATGAGTTAAAAAGAAGTATACAAGTCAAACTAGATACTACATTGGCAGAGTCTAATTTTCTAAACAAAGAAATCGGATCACTTTACAAATCTGGTGAAGCGCAAAAAGCAAACGTCCTAAAAGAAAAATCTGCGCAGTTAAAAGTTAGCGCTAAAGAACTTCAAGAACAATTCAACAAAACTGAAGACACCCTTTTGGATCTTTTATACACCATCCCTAACATCCCCAACACGAGGGTTCCCTCAGGATCTTCTGAAGAAGACAACGAAACTGTTTTTGAAGAAGGTGAAAGCCCATCTCTTCATAAAAACGCGCTACCTCATTGGGAACTGGCAAAAAAATACAATCTGATTGACTTTGAATTAGGAAACAAAATAACTGGAGCTGGTTTTCCTGTTTACAGAGGGAAAGGTGCCAGACTACAACGAGCTTTAATCAACTATTTTCTTGATAAAAATACTGCTGCAGGATACGAGGAAACTCAAGTCCCACATCTTGTAAACGAAGCCTCTGGAATGGGTACTGGACAACTCCCTGATAAGGAAGGGCAAATGTATCATGCAACTATTGATGATTTATATCTTATTCCGACTGGGGAAATACCCTTGACAAATATTTTTAGAGACGAACTTTTAAAGGAAGAAATGTTTCCGATCTGCTTAACAGGATACACTCCCTGTTTTAGAAGAGAAGCAGGATCTTATGGAGCTCATGTCCGTGGCTTGAACAGGTTACACCAATTTGACAAAGTAGAAATTGTTAGAATAGAACATCCTGAAAAATCTTCAGAAGCATTGGAAGGTATGGTAGACCATGTAAAAGAAATTTTAAAAGAATTAAACCTACCATATCGCGTTGTAAATTTATGTGGAGGTGATTTAGGTTTTACCGCTTGTCTAACCTACGATTTTGAGGTTTTTTCTGCTGCACAAGACCGATGGTTAGAAGTCAGTTCTGTATCCAATTTTGAAACATTCCAAGCAAATAGGCTAAAACTTCGTTACAAAAACAAAGAAGGTAAAAGTCAACTGGCACATACTTTAAATGGTAGTTCTTTAGCATTGCCTAGAGTTTTAGCTGCTATATTAGAGAACAATCAAACCGAAGATGGAATTAAAATACCTGAGATTTTAAGATCTTATACAGGATTTGATTATATTAGATAAAATTTTTGAAAAAGATGCAAAATACTACCAAAATAAAACCTTACTATGTTTTAGTGATGATCACTATGGTTTTTTGTATGGTATTTACTCCTTGTATTAAAATATCTCTCCCCCTAACAGATACAGAAAAAAAGGCTTCACTAGAACCACATGAGGAAAAAGCAGACGAAAAAGAAATAAGTATTGAAGCTGAATTGTTTGCAAAAAACAACCATACTGAAGAACAATACTCAGAAAATCTAAACCATATACGATTCAACTATTTTTGTTACACACCTTTAAAAATATCGTTCCCTTATTCTAAGCCTCACACCCCTCCTCCAGAGCTTTCTAGACGAACTAAAATATAAACCTATAACAACTAATCAATCTAAGCGATACCTAAACAACATATGTGTATCTAATCGTTAACGCTTAAATATTTAATTTTCAAAAAACACCAAATGAGCTTACTAAATTTCAAAAAAAACATCTCAAAAGATTTCCCCGCAAGTATTGTTGTATTTCTAGTTGCACTTCCACTTTGTTTAGGAATTGCACTAGCATCGGGCGCCCCTTTATACTCAGGACTAATTAGTGGTATTATTGGTGGTATTGTTGTGGGTAGTATCAGTAAATCTGCATTAGGCGTCAGCGGTCCAGCTGCAGGTTTGGCTGTCATTGTATTGAACGCAATTTCGGACTTAGGAAGTTTTGAGATTTTTTTAGTTAGTGTGATTATTGCTGGATTGATTCAGCTGATCATGGGGGTTTTAAAAGCAGGGATTGTTGCTTATTATTTCCCTTCTTCGGTTATCAAGGGAATGCTAGCAGGTATTGGAATACTAATTTTTTACAAACAAATACCGAATGCTTTGGGAACTTCAGATTTTGAAGGCATCACAAATGGTATCACAATAAACATAGCCATCATTACGGCTATATCTTTGGGAATACTCCTCCTATGGCAAACTAAATTTATTCAAAAGATTGGTTTTTTGGCTATCCTTCCAGGAGCCTTACTAGCTGTTACAACAGGGGTATTGTTACAGCTTTTTGTCTTTCCAATTGGTGATGAATTTCTGGTGAAAATTCCTTCGGCTAGCTCTACTCAAGAATTCCTAAATAATTTTACATTTCCCAATTTTAAAGATGGATTAACTTCAATAGCCGTATACAAAACAGCTATTGTGATTGCTATAGTTGCAAGCCTAGAAACATTGCTTTGCGTTGAGGCCTCAGACAAACAAGACCCTAAAAAAAGAATCACTCCTACCAACAGAGAGCTAATTGCACAGGGTATTGGAAACATGTGTGCAGGTTTTATTGGTGGCCTACCCGTAACACAAGTAATTGTTCGTAGTTCTGCGAATCAACAAGCAGGTGGACAGACTAGAACCTCAACTATATTCCATGGGATATTGTTGCTTATTAGTATCATATTAATCCCATCGCTACTAAATAAAATACCCTTAGCAACTTTAGCCGCCATTCTATTAATCGTGGGGTATAAGCTTGCAAATCCTACTACTTTTAAAAAAATGTATCAAGAAGGACTCGACCAATTTGTGCCTTTTATCATTACTATCTCAGGAATTGTGTTTACAGATTTATTGATAGGTATTGGGCTTGGTATTGTTGTTGCTATATTTATCATCTTAAGAAACAACTATAAGGTTCCTTATTTTTTAAAACACTCTAACGAAAATGAGAAAGGAACTTATAGTATTGAATTGTCAGAAGATGTTACTTTTTTAAACAAAGCTTCTGTCTTAAACATTTTAGACAAAATACCGGCAAAGAGCGTCGTTAGTATTGATGGTACTAAAACTCAATTCATACACCGCGACATTATCGAAATAATTGAGGACTTTGCTATCAAAGCAGAGGTTAATGAAATCGAATTGACTCTAATAAATCTTGACATAAACTTACATAAAAAAGACAAACCATTGTCCCATATCAAAATTATTAAGTCTTAGACAAACAACTTAAAACATGCCTTATGGAAATTAACAATATATTTAACAATAATTATCTCTGGGCAAATGAAAAATTAACTGTTGATTCATCATATTTTTCAAATTTATCCAAAGGACAAAGTCCTGAAATATTATACATAGGATGTTCTGATAGTAGAGTTGCTGCTGAAGAATTAATGGGTTTGGGACCCGGAGAGGTATTTGTTCATAGAAACATTGCCAACATGGTCCCAAATACAGATTTAAGTGCTCTTTCTGTGATTGACTATGCATTGACTCACTTAAAAGTAAACCACATTGTGGTTTGTGGTCATTATTACTGTGGAGGTGTAAAAGCAGCAATGCAACCCAATGATTTAGGAATTCTAAACCCTTGGCTACGCAACATAAGAGATGTTTATCGAACGCATCAAGAAGAACTAGATGCCATAGAGGATGAAGATGAAAAATACAATAGATTGATTGAATTAAACGTACAAGAACAATGTATAAATGTCATCAAAACCCCTCAATATCAAAAAGCTTTTTCAGATCGAAAGGTAGCTGTCCACGGCTGGGTATTTGATATTAACTCCGGAAAATTAATAAATCTTAAAATTAATTTTAAAGAAAAACTAAAAGACATTCAAGAGATCTATAAAATCTCATAACAAAAAAAGAGGCTATGAATATAGCCTCTTTTTTTTGTATGCAACACCATTAAGCTATAATCTCTTTCACAAAACGATCAATAGATTCAACTCCATTGCTGCTTAAAAACTTAACAAAGGCAGATCCTATTATCGCTCCATCTACATGGTCACAAACCGTATCAAATGTTTCTTTACTTGAAATCCCAAAGCCTGCAATGAGCTTACTTTTTAATTTGTACGATTTAATTCTATTGAAATAATCTATCTGAGCCTGAGAAATATCTCCTTTTGCCCCTGTTATGGAAGAAGAAGCTACCACATATATAAAAGCATCAGTCATCTCATCAATTTTCTTTATACGCGCTTCGGAAGTTTGTGGAGTGATCAAAAAGATGTTTGTGATTCCGTATTTGGCAAACATACTTTTATAGATTCTTTCATACTCAATCATTGGCATATCAGGTAAAATCAAAGTTTCTATTCCAACAGCATTACATTTTTGGCAGAATTTTTCACCTCCATAACGCAACATTTGATTTAAATAACCCATCCCTACTAATGGTATATTTATCTGCTCTTTAATCTCCTCTAGTTGAGTAAAAATAAGATCTAAATTGATTCCATTTTCTAGAGCAACCGAGCTACTCTCTTGTATGGTAGGCCCATCTGCCATAGGATCTGAATATGGAAAACCTACCTCTAAAAAATCTACACCTGCAGCTTCTAAATTTTTCACAACTACACCCGTATCATTTAATTTAGGATATCCAGATGTAAAATACACAGAACACAATCTGTTTTTTTTCTCTTGTAATAATGTGATTAGTTTACTCATAATTATTGATCTCTATCTTCTAAAAATTTGATATACATTTCCAAGTCTTTATCTCCTCTTCCTGATAAATTGATGACGATTACCTCATCTTTTTGAATATTCAATTGTTCTAAAACAGCCAAGGCATGAGAAGTTTCTAAAGCTGGAATTATTCCTTCTAATTCTGTCAATTCAAAAGCAGCATCTAATGCTTCTTGATCGGTTGCATTTAAAAACGTTGCTCTCCCACTTTCAAATAAATTAGCATGAATGGGTCCAACACCAGGGTAATCTAATCCCGCAGAAATAGAATAGGGCTCTGTAATTTGTCCAAATTCATCTTGCATCAAAATGGTTTTTGCACCATGTATGACTCCTACTTGTCCTAGCTGTGAAGTTGCAGCACTTTCCCCTGTATCTACTCCTAGACCAGCAGCCTCAACAGCGATCAATCTTACCTCCTCCTCGTCTAAAAAGTGGTAAAATGAACCTGCAGCATTAGAACCTCCACCAACACATGCTATAATTGCATCTGGATTCTCTTTTCCTGTCTGCTCTTTTAACTGCCATTTGATCTCTTCTGAAATGATCGCTTGCAAACGAGCAACCATGTCTGGATAGGGATGTGGTCCAACCACAGAACCAATCAAATAATAAGTTTCCTCAGGATTTTGAATCCAATCACGAATCGCTTCATTTGTTGCATCCTTCAGGGTTTTAGAACCACTTTTTGCTGAGACCACTGTAGCGCCTAACATTTTCATACGAGCAACATTTGGAGCTTGTCGTTTGATATCCACCTCTCCCATGAACACAATACACTCTAACTTCATCAGGGCACAAACTGTAGCAGTAGCTACTCCATGTTGTCCTGCACCTGTCTCGGCAATGATTCTTTTTTTACCTAGTTTTTTTGCTATTAGTATTTGACCAATAGTATTGTTTACCTTATGCGCACCAGTGTGGTTTAAATCTTCTCTTTTCAAATAAATATGCCCTCCATATTTAGCCGATAAATTTGGAGCTAGATAAAGAGGTGTAGGCCTACCTACATACTGTTTCAACAAATACAAATATTCCTTTTGAAACTCATCAGATTGAATAATTTTCAAATAATTATCTTCTAACTCTTTCACGTTAGGATATAACAATTCCGGAATATAAGCTCCTCCAAATTGTCCATAATACCCTTTTTCGTCTACATTAAATTTTGACATATTCATTGTTTTTATCGTCTGCCTATGTTTTAGACTATACTGAAATCCCTTTTACTTCTTTAAAAAACTGCCGCAATAAAACCATGTCTTTCACAGCTGGCTCTTTTTCAAATTTACTATTGATATCTAAAGCATAAATAGGCAAACCTGTGCTCATGATTTCTTTAACTTTTTCTATTTGATCAACTCCTATACCTCCACTTAAGATAAAAGGCTTTGTTGAAGGATATTTTTTTAACACCGACCAATCAAACGTGTATCCGTTTCCTCCCTTATCTTTACCTTTAGTATCAAATAAAAAGCAATGTACAAAAGGCTCATAATCTTTCAATACTGAAAAATCGAACTCGTCTTTAATTGAAAAGACTTTAAATAATTCAATATCTAGATCATGACTACTTAATTCTTTACAATAGGCAACAGATTCTGATCCGTGTAATTGGATAGCTTTGAATCCATACTGATGAACTTTTTGTAATACCTCATCGATCGAAGCGTTTACAAAGACACCAGTTTTCTTGATATTTTGATTTAACACTGGAATTTCCCCTTCAAAATGTCTTAGAGATTTTTCATAAAAAATAAAACCCATGTAGTCTGGCTGCAAACCTGCAACAGCTTTTAAATTCTCACTGAATTTCATTCCACAAACTTTAATTTTCATTTTCTTTATTTTTTTTGTGTTTAATACCGCTTTAACATCAAAAAATCAAACCTTCAGCATTGCTTTACATTTGTCCAACAAATGCCTTACAGGCTTCACCCGGATGCTCTGTTTTCATAAAATTCTCTCCAATTAGGAATCCTTGAAAACCATGCTGTTTTAATCCCATGATAATTTTAGGGTCGCTAATCCCACTTTCAGAAACCTTTATGCAGTTGTCTGGAATTTTGGACGCCAATTCTATAGAATGCTCTAAATCTACTTCAAAAGTTTTTAGGTTTCTGTTGTTAATCCCAATGATTTTATCATGAGCATCAATTTTATCTAATTCCTCTTGGGTATGGATTTCATAAAGCACATCCATTCCTAAATCTGTTGCTAATTGACCATATTTTTTTAATTCATCCTTAGTTAAATAAGCAGCAATCAATAGGACAACATCTGCACCTATTGCTTTCGCTTCTACAATCTGAAAACCATCTACGATAAAATCTTTCCTTAAAATTGGTTTTACTTCATTGACACTCCTTGCTTTCATTACATCCACCATGGTGCCTCCAAAAAAATGTGTATCCGTCAGAATTGATTGAGCAGCAACATTTGCATCCAAATAACCATTCGTTACCTCTATAATATCCGCTTTATCATTGATGACTCCTTTGGAAGGAGACTGCCTTTTGAACTCAGCTATTATTCCTGTTGATCCAATTTCTAACAAAGACTTTTTCAACGATATGGGTGTTCTTTTAAAATTTGGACTTGCCACCAGTTTCTGAACACTTACTTCACTCTTAACCTTAGAAACTTCCTTTTTTTTATAAGCTACTATTTTATCTAAAATTGTCATTTTATTCCTGCTTTTAGCGGTTGAACACTATTTTATAATTCAATCAATGTTTTTAAACTTTGTTTTGCTTTCCCTCCCAATAAAGAATCTTTTGCTAGAGCAAACGACTCTTTGAATGATTTTTTATCATCAAAAGTCATCAAAGCATAAGCCGCGTTTGTCAACACTACATCATTCTGAGCTTCGCTTCCATTTCCATCTATAATACTTGTAAAAATCTTAGCTGCTTCTGGAACACTATCCCCTCCAAAAATTGCAGTGGGATTGATAGAATTAATACCTATTTCTTGTGGTTTCACTACTCTTTCTAACGCCTTAGTATAAATTTTAAAATCTCCTGTTAAAGAAATTTCATCATATCCGTCTAAGGCATGAACAACTGTAAAATTATCAGTGTTTTTCGTCAGTATTTCTCTATATAATCTACCCACATACAAGTCAAAAACTCCTACCATTTGATTCCTTGGTGTGCTTGGATTAACCAAAGGACCTAACATGTTGAAAAAAGTTTTCATTCCTAATTCTTTCCTCACTGGACCAACTGCAGCCATGGCTGGATGAAACAAAGGGGCGTGCAAGAAACAAATATTGGATTTGTCTATCTGATGTTTTAAAACACTTTCATCATTCGTAAACTTATACCCTAAATACTCTAACATATTTGACGAACCTGAAGCCGAAGAAACTCCATAGTTTCCATGCTTAGCTACTTTATTTCCAGTACCTGCTACAACAAAAGATGTCAATGTAGAAATGTTAAATGTATTTTTTCCATCACCCCCAGTACCGCACAAGTCAATGGTATTGAAGTCCGACAAATCTATTTTAATGGCCAACGACATCAAAGCCTCTCTAAAACCAGAAAGCTCATCCACGGTGATAGGCCTCATCATAAATACAGTCAAAAATGCAGCAATTTGTGAGTTATTAAACTCTTTATTGGCAATTCTAATTAAAATTTCTCTCGCTTCTAGCTGACTTAACTTCTCGTATTCGAAGAGTCTTGATAGTAATTCTTTCATATTATTACTCTATTAATCGTTGATGATTTATCCACCCAACTATTACTGATCCATTTCTCTTTTTACATTTTTTATAAACGCTCTCACCATCGCCTCACCATCAGGAGTTAATATTGACTCTGGGTGAAATTGAACAGCACTTATATTATATTTTTCGTGCTCAACAGCCATTACTCCTCCATCTTCATCTACGCATGTAATCTTTAATTCTTTTGGCATTTTATCCTGGTTTGCAATCCAAGAATGATAGCGTGCAGCATTAAAAGTCTGTGGCAATTGTTTGAAAATAATTGCGTTATTGTCTACTACTTTCATTTCTGTTGCCACGCCGTGAAACACATCATCCATATTGATAATTTCTCCTCCAAAAACTTCTGTAATTGCTTGTAGACCTAAGCAGACCCCAAAAATAGGCTTCTTACCTGCATACCTAGCTACAACCTCTTTTAGAATTCCTGCCTCGTCAGGAATTCCTGGTCCTGGAGACAACATAATAAGATCATAAGTCCCTACTAGGTCTAATGGAATTTCATCATTTCTAAACACATCTGGTATTTCTCCAGTAATCTCCTCAACCATATGAACCAAATTATAGGTAAAAGAATCGTAGTTATCTAATATTAAAATTTTCATACTTATTTGTATTTGGTAAATAGTAGTTCATAACCCAATACTCTCCATCAGAGACGAACTACCAAATACGTTGTAACTATATTTTCTCTGCCAACACCAAAGCTTTCTTTAATGCCGCTAACTTATTGTTTACTTCTTGCAATTCTCCCTCTTCCGTAGAACCTGTTACAATTCCTGCTCCAGCTTGATAATATAAAGTGTTATTTTTACTCACAAAAGAACGAATACCGATGGCTAAGTTTACCTCACCAGTCAATCCAATGACTCCTACTGCTCCGCCATAAAAACCCCTACTCTGCGTTTCATATTTGTCTATCAATTGCATGGCCTTATATTTTGGCGCTCCACTTAGTGTTCCTGCTGGAAAAGTATCTCCTACAATTTTTAATGGACTCCCTTTTATTTTACCCTCTACAGTAGAAACTAAGTGAATTACATGACTAAAATATTGAACTTCTTTAAATACCTCTACCGTCACTTGATCTGCATGTTTACTTAAATCGTTACGAGCCAAATCTACTAACATTACATGTTCTGCTGTTTCTTTTTTATCCTTAGATAATTTTTCTCCTAAAGCATGATCTTCCTTTATACTTCCAGTTCTTCGAAAAGTTCCTGCAATAGGATTGATTGTTGCTTTTCCTTTTTGAACTTTTATTTGGGCTTCGGGAGAAGAGCCCATCAAGCGAAAATTTCCGTAGTCAAAATAAAACAAATAAGGGGAAGGGTTGATGGAACGTAATGCTCTGTACAAATTAAAATCATCCCCCTTGTACTTTTGCTGAAATTGTCTAGACAGTACAATCTGAAACACATCTCCTCGTTTACAATGTGCTTTCCCTTTTCTTACATATTCTTTGAATTCTTCATCTGTACAGCTAGAAGTCTCACCAGCACTATCATATGAAAAACCTTGTGTTTGATAGGTCGG